>NZ_AYSF01000046.1:0-25323 GCF_000498995.1 Geobacillus thermopakistaniensis | reverse complement strand
GGAAATCCGCTCTTTTCGGCAAAATTTTCGAACCCGCAAACCGGATTCGGATCCTCCGTCATTCCTCGCCAATAATTTTGACTTCCAACTCCAGATCGACCCCGAATTTTTCTTTCACTGTTTTGCGCACCATTTCGATCGTCGCAATGTAATCGGCAGCGGTCGCATTGTTTTTGTTAATAATGAATCCTGCATGCTTCGTCGACACTTCCGCACCGCCGAATCCTTTTCCCTGAAGGCCGCTGTCTTGGATGAGCTTGCCGGCAAAATAGCCCGGCGGACGCTTAAACACGCTTCCGACCGACGGATACTCAAGCGGTTGTTTCGATTCGCGCTGAAAGGTTAAATCATCCATTTTCGCCTTGATTTGCGCATAGTCTCCCGGCCGGAGCGCAAAGACCACTTCAAGCACAATATCATGCGTCCGGCTGATCAAGCTTGTTCGATAGCCAAGCTCCAGCTCCTCGTTTTTCAGCGTTTTCAACTCACCGGCGAGCGTCGCCACTTTGACATGGTCAAGCACATCTTTCACTTCACCGCCGTACGCTCCGGCGTTCATCATAATCGCCCCGCCGACCGATCCCGGAATGCCGCAGGCAAACTCCAACCCGGTGAGGTGTTGTTCGAGCGCGAACCGCGACACCGCTTTAATATCCGCCCCGCTTTGTGCGATCACGTTGTTTCCTTCACGCCAAATGCGGTTCAAATGCTTCAGCTGCATGACAATGCCGCGCAGCCCGCCATCGCGGATGATGACGTTCGAACCGTTGCCAAGAAGCGTAAACGGCAGGCCGTACTCTTCTTTCAGCCGCAACACCTCAATGACCTGCTCGTACGTCTCCGGCCAGACGAGAAAATCGGCCTTGCCGCCGATCCGCACCAATGTATGGTTTTTCATCGGCTCATCGCGAAGGACATTTCTTTCTCCACAAATCTCTACGAGTCTTTGATAAATCTGTTCCGCATGTTCCATCGTTCTGTCACCTTCTTTACTTCTTCCGTGCCGCTTGGCGGCATTCATTCCACATCGTTTCCATTATCGCTGGAATCGCGTCGCATATCAAGTGGGCAATGTTCCTTATTCTGTTTTATTCCGGACCAGGAGAAAAGGTGACGTTCGAAGGAAGACGAGATGTTTATGCCTCTTTCAATATGGAAAAGATGATAACAATCAATCATAGTGTAGGAGGGAGTCCATTGTACGACACGTTAGCGGAAGTCAGCGCCATTCTCGGCCGGTCGAAAGAGGCGCTCAGCCAGTTTCAAGCGATTTTAGAGCCGACGATTGAAAAGGCCGCGGACGACCATGAACGGCTGTATTGGCATCATATTTACGAAGAAGAGGAACACCGGTTTGACCGTTTGACCGCCTTGCTTCCAAAGTTGGAGGAGGCATTGGCGGACGAAGCATTCTTATCGCGGGAAAACGGCGACTTTTTGCGCCTGTTGCAAGACATCAGCCTTGAAAAATTCGGCTTGCACAACTTTTTGGAGCATCTCGATTTGTCCCTCTTCCACTATAAAGGGACGGAACATGAACCACCCATTACGGCACTGCGCGACATGACCGCTGCGGACTACCAGCGGATGAAAGCCGCTCTCGAAACGCTCAATCGCGCGCTGGACGCGCCGGTTTCCCTCGCCGCTTCGGTGCCGACTGACGAAAAAGAGCATCAAAAAGACCATTTGAAACTGGCGCAGTACGCCGTCCCGCCTTCCGACCCGGCGCCTGTCCGCCCATCGATCGGAACAAGACGGCAGCTGACAGTCGGCAGCTTAAAACACGGATAAGAAAGGAGAGTAAACATGGATAAAACGAAGCTGTATCCAGAAGCCCCGCTCACAAGCAGCCAATGGGGCGAGCTTGACGAACTGGTCATTGAAACGGCGCGGCGCCAGCTCGTCGGCCGCCGATTTATCGATTTGTACGGTCCGCTCGGCGAAGGTGTCCAGTCGGTCGCCAACGATATTTATATGAACCCGGAACAGGGGGACATGAGCTTCCACGGCAAAGAGCTGAGCCTTTCCGAGCCGGCGCGCCGCGTGCATTTAACGATCCCGCTTTTGTATAAAGACTTTATTTTGTACTGGCGTGACATTGAACAGGCGAAACAGCTCGGCAGCCCGATCGACTTTTCCGCCGCCGCCAACGCCGCCCAGCAGTGCGCGCTGCTTGAGGACGATTTGATTTTCAATGGTTCAACTGAATTTGATGTGCCGGGCATTATGAACGTCAAAGGAAAAATCGCCCACATTCGCAGCGATTGGATGAAATCGGGCAACGCCTTTACTGACGTCGTCGAAGCACGCAACAAGCTGCTTCAGCTCGGCCATACCGGCCCATACGCGCTCGTCTTGTCGCCGGAATTGTATGCGTTGATCCACCGCGTCCATGAAGGAACGCACGTGCTTGAAATTGAGCACATCCGCGAGCTGATGACCGCCGGCATTTACCAAACTCCGGTCATTAAAGGCAAACGCGGCGTCGTCATTGACACCGGCCGGCAAAACATCGACCTCGCTGTTGCCGTCGATGTGCAAACCGCGTTTTTAGATACGGAAAACATGAACTACTTGTTCCGTGTCTACGAATCGGTTGTGCCGCGCATCAAACGTCCAAGCGCCATCTGCACGCTCGAGGATCCGAACGAGTCAGCATGAGCAGCGCCTGATCCGGAGAAGCGGCACGCGGGCTTCCCTTGCCATCAAACAGCAAGAACGGCATATGGCCAGCGATCCGCGCCATGAAAACGAGGCACAGCAAATTCCCTTTAACGAAGACGCGCCCGGACGATAGGGGAGATCGCCGGGCGGTTTCTTGATTTTCCCATTAAGCGGTGCGGGCCGTTTGTCCTTGAACGTTCGAAACGAGCAGCGACAATTCGGGGCTGAGCGCCTCAACACCGATGTCATCGATAATCATTTTCGCTTCCTGCCAAAAATGGACGGTATAGCTGCCTTGATAAATATCGAACAGCCGTTTTAAATAGCGCCGCTTGTTGTTGATGGCTTCCCGTTTATAAGCGGCGTTGTTCAGCTCACGAATTTTTTTATGTTCAGGCGCAGAGATGACGCTGATGTCATGAACGTTGACGATGAGCCGTTCCCCTTGTTCGGTCACAAAACCGACCGAATAGTATTGGGCGCCTAGTTGATCGATATGAACGATGCAGACGTTTCGATATTCTTCGCCGGAACGGAGGCGGAGAAGCGCCGCTTCCACCGCGCCGCCGACTTTTCGCTCGTTGGCCAAAATCGCTTTCATATCGCGCAGTCCGTTCATCGGAATGCCCATGGTGTCTCCCCCTTGTCCCTAGCCAAGATGGCGTTTTCGCAATTCCTTTTACTATTATGATACCAATCATTCATTCGGATGTAAATGAGATTCATTTTCAAACTAACCATGTAATTTAAAGGAGATGTGTAAAAAAATGGGTAAAACATTCACGGTCGGCTCACTGAAGCCTGCCGTCCGGCCATCGGAGCGCTCCATTTCTGCCGCGCCGCCTAAGCCCGATGGGCCGTCCGCCGTGCGGCCGTCTGTCATTCAAATCGAACAAAAAGGGAAAACGTTCACCGTGCAGCCAGCCCCCGGCGTTTCGCTTCTTGACGCCGCCCTAGGACAAGGTGTTCTGCTCGATCACAAATGCAAAAAAGGAACGTGTGGCCGTTGCATGGTCACCGTTCTGGCCGGCGCTCACCTTCTCGCTCCGAAAACGCGGCGCGAGCGCGAAAAAACGGATCAACCAGCCAAACGGCTTGCCTGCCAAGCACAAATCCAATAAGCCGAGCGCTATTTTAGCACGATCGGCTTATTTTTTCCCATGCAACCGCTCCCACCTACTTTCTCTCATTGCCTGACTCTTTACGCCATGGTATGATGGTGAGAAATACAAAAAACGGAGGGGATGCCTATGAGAACGGTCACCTTAACCGACGTCTTTGCCCATCCGATTGCGCAAAAATATTTAAAACGATCCGGCCTCGCCCACGCCATCACCGCGGCGTACCATGCCTACCACCTTGCCCTCCGCCACGGAGTGAACGTCGACTTGGCGACAAAAGCCGCACTGCTTCATGATATCGGCCATTACACATGGTACAAAAACGGCCGTTGGGACTACGAACAATACCGGCAAAACGACATCCACGCCATCAAAGGGGCCGAACGCGCCCATAAGCTGCTGATCCGCCTGGGCGAACATCCGCAAAACGCTAAGGAAATTGCCCTGGCGATTTTGCTTCATACCGATTCCTACCTTCCAGACGGAGAATGGAAACGAACGCCGCTCCAAGCCATCGTCAAATGGGCCGACGAAGCCGACGAGGAGTCCGGCGGCCGCCACCATTATCGAACAATCAGCGATGACTTAGCATGGAAAAAAATCCGCCAGCTCGACGAACTCGTCAGCCGTCAGCACGGAAAAGAGCGACTCGGGGATATTGTTTGACCGCTTGCCTTGATGTCGCCATTCCCCTTGAACAGACGCGAAACATCGCCACGAACAATGTATGCTCTGAACGGAAGCAGCTCACCCTTTCATCAGGTGGGCTGCTCGCGCGCCAGCGACACAGAACGATACACACCATCGAATGCCCTCTTATATCCTCATCGTCCACTCACGCTTTAAGTTTGGCGTGTTGCTCAAGCCACTCTTTTCGTTCTGATGGGTACACGTACGTGTAACACGTGTACTTCTCGCCATCAGCATCTATGGCGGTCACGGTGATCCGTTCATAATGGTTAGGCTGTCCCGGGCCGTGATACCCTTCAAGCTGGTCAAGTATGGCAAGCGCCGTTTCCGGGTCGCCAAGCTGGTTATAGGCGATGGCGCTTGAACCCAGCTGAGCGAAACGTTGAAAAATCGCTTCCCCCCCTCTTCAGCCATACCTCGTCATTGTCGTGCTCCTCTTCCACGAGCCACTGATTCAATTGCTCGCGCAGCCGTTCGATTTCCTGTTTTTTCCCCACTTCTCCCGTCCCCTTTCGCATTCAAAAGCAAGTTTTTTCTCATTATACCAAGGTAAGGCGCCCAAGCCTACCGTCCGACAACAAGCCGCAACATCTCTTTTCCTTTTCTCTTCCCCATTGTATAATGCAGCGAGAATCCCTCCGTTAATCATGTTTTCCGGCAAAAAACCGCGTTGGACGATGCCCCAACGCGGTTTTCCTTACAGCTCATCAAACCCATTATCCACTTGCACTTTCGTATATTGGCGCGGTTTTTGCTCGAAGAAGTCTGATTTGCCGAGGTCGACTTCTTCATACGCTTTAATCCAGCGGAGCGGGTTCGTCCGATAGCCGTCAAACGGGCGGTCAAAACCGAGCTGATGAGCGCGGACGTTGGCGTAAAACTTAATGTACGCTTCCAAATCAGCCAAGTCGATGCCATCGATGTCATTCCCGATGATTTCCCCGGCCCATTCGATTTCCAGCTCAGCCGCTTTCGTAAACGTTTCACGGACAAAATCGGAAAGCTCCGGCGTCCGATACTCCGGGTATTCGTTCAACACTTCTTTGAAAATTTTCGCAAACAAATCAACATGAATGTGCTCGTCGCGGTTGATGTAATTGATCATCGTGCTCGTCGCCACCATTTTTTGCTGGCGCGCAAGGTTGTAGAAGAACGCAAACCCTGAGTAGAAAAACAGTCCTTCTAAAATGACGTCAAAAACGATGGAGCGCAACAAGTTTTCCACATTCGGCTCTTCCGCAAACGCCTTGTAGCCGTTCGTCACAAAATCGTTCCGCTTGCGCAGCGTCGGTTCGTTCCGCCAAAAGTCGAATACTTCATCTTGCTTCGCTTTCGGCACAAGGCTCGAGAGCACGTACGAATACGAATGGTTGTGAATGACTTCCTGCTGGGCGAGCATGATCATGAGCGCATTGATGCTCGGGTCCGTAATGTAATCAGCGACACGTCCGGCGTAGTCGGTTTGGATGCTGTCAAGCAGCGCCAAGAGTCCAATGATTTTCAAAAACGCATCCTGCTCGCGGTCGGTCAGCTGCGGAAACTGCTTCACATCTTGCGCCATATTGATTTCAAACGGCGTCCAAAAGTTGGCGAGCATTCGCTTATATTTCGCATACGCCCATGGGTAGGCAATATCGTCCCAGTTCAACACATTCGAGCAGCGGCCGTTGATGATGCCCGTCGAACGGTTCGGCGCCTCCGGATCCATAATCGGTCGTTTGACTAAGCCGATCGTCATCGTCCATTCCTTCCTTTCGTTTTCTAGTATCGTGTGCGCGGCCAACCGCGGACGCCCCTCCCGCACAAGGAAGGGAAAGCCCGACCAAAGGCGTTTGTTGCGCCCCACGGTCAGCTCGCACAAGAATCGCACTCGTCGATCGTCCCCGATGTCGAACGCACGTAATACGTCGTTTTCAACCCCGACTTCCACGCCGTCAAATGCAAATCGAGCAGCTCTTTTGCCTTAATCGTGTTCATGACGTAGAAGTTAAAGGAGATGGCTTGGTCGATATGGCGCTGGCGGGCGGCGTTTTGCTTGATGCTCCAACGTTGGTCGATATGGTACGCCGATTTGTAATACCATGTCGTCTGTTCGTTTAAATCCGGCACCGTAACGGGAATCTTATAATCTTTCTTTTCCTCGGCGTACACTTTTAAGAAAATCGGGTCAATGCTCGCTGTACTGCCGGCGATGATCGACGTCGAGGCGTTCGGCGCCACCGCCATCACATAGCCGTTTCGCATCCCATAGCGGGCCACGTCTTGCTTCAGCCGATCCCAATCCAATTCACCGTGGCTTTCGTAGCCGCGCCGCTCAAAATAAGCGCCCGTCTGCCAATCCGATCCTGGAAACGCCGGGTAGCTCCCTTTCTCTTTGGCGAGCTCCATGCTCGCTTGAATCGCCAAATACGCGATCGTTTCATACAGCTCGTCGGCATAGCGGACCGCTTCGTCCGACTCCCAGCGAATGCCTTTTAACGCCAACAAATGATGCCAGCCAAAGGTTCCAAGCCCGACAGCGCGGTATTTTTGATTCGTCAGGCCGGCTTGCAGCACAGGGATATTGTTTAAATCAATGACATTATCGAGCATCCGCATTTGAATCGGGATCAGCCGCGCCAAAACCCCATCGGTCACCGCCCGCGCCAAGTTGATCGACGATAAATTGCAGACGACAAAATCGCCTGGTATTTTTTCAATGATGATCATCCCGTCTTTTACATATTGCCGCTTCATCACCGTTGGGCTTTGGTTTTGCGCGATTTCCGTGCAAAGGTTGCTGCAGTAGATCATCCCGAGATGGCGATTCGGATTTTGCCGGTTCACTTCATCGCGGTAAAACATAAACGGCGTCCCCGACTCGAGCTGGCTGCGCATGATGCTTTTCATCACTTCGATCGCCGGCACTTTTTCTTTCGACAGTCTTGGTTCGTTGACACATTGCCAGTATTTCTCGCGGAAACTCCCGCACCCTTTTTCCTCATCATAAAAATCTTCCAAGCTAAACCCCATCACCTTCCGCACTTCATGCGGATCAAACAAATACCAGTCGCCGCGCTGTTCGACTTGCTCCATGAACAAATCAGGGATGCAAACGCCGGTGAACAAATCATGCGTCCGCAGCCGTTCGTCACCGTTGTTGAGCCGCGCATCGAGAAACGCAAAAATGTCTTTATGCCACACATCCAAATAGACGGAAATGGCTCCCTTTCGCTGTCCTAACTGATCGACGCTCACCGCTGTATTGTTCAGCTGCTTCATCCACGGGATGACGCCGGAGGAGACCCCTTTGAATCCTTTGATGTCGCTGCCGCGCGACCGGATTTTGCCTAAATAGACGCCGATGCCGCCGCCCGATTTCGATAAATTGGCGATGTCGGTGTTGCTGTCGTAAATCCCTTGCAAGCTGTCATCGACCGTGTCGACAAAGCAGCTCGACAGCTGGCCGTATGACTTTCCGGCATTGGCAAGCGTCGGCGTCGCCACGGTCATGTATAAGTTGCTTAACGCCCAATACGCTTCCTTCACCAACTCAAGCCGCCGCTTTGGCGGTTCATTCGCCATGAGCGTCATGGCAATGACCAAAAACCGCTCCTGCGGCAATTCATACAACCGCCGCTCATAATCGCGGGCCAAATACCGATCAGCGAGCGTGCGCAGCCCGATGTACGTAAACAGCTTGTCCTTCTCCGGATCAAGAAACGCACCGATGGCGTCGACTTCTTCTTTCGTATAACGTTCAAGCAAGAACGGGCTGTACACCCCTTGTTCCGTCAGCGCAACAAGCAGCGAGTAGAAATCGCCATACCGCTCGCGCTCGTCATACCCACGCTGCCGCGCCGCTTCACGGTACAATTGCCGCAAATACAGCCGGGCGCACACAAACGTCCAGTCCGGCTCCTCCTCACTAATATACGACAGCCCTTCCAAAATGGCGGTTTGATACAGCTGCTCGAAGGTGACCATCTCTTTTCGGCTGAGAAGCTGCCATACACGTTCTTCATATTCCTCGAGCGACAAACGGACAAAGTCTGCCGCCGCCTGCTCCACCAACCTAGCAAACTCCTCGCGCGAAAATGATTTCTCTTTTCCTTGATCATCGACAACAATAGACTTCGTGGACACTGTCATTCGTTTCCCCTCTCCTCCATAAAAAAATCCGCTCGGGCAGGCGAGCGGATGAAACGACAGACGGAAAAAGGCAGACGAACCCCTTGTTCTTTTCCCCTATCGTTTCATCTTCTCACACCCCGAAGAACATGAAACGTTCCAAGCAAGGCAGGTCTCCTGACTCGTGCATCGTCCTACTTTGGGTCCTTCCCAGCGGCGCGCTGAATGGCTCTTGCCGCCAGTGGCCATCCCATTTCGTCCGCACATACAGTTGCGGGGGCAGTTCCGGATTCACACCGGATTCCCTATTAAGTCCTGATGGACACCATTGCTTGGCGCAACGATATATAGTTGTTTAAAAAATAGAACAAAACAATATATAGTAGATGATCATCCTGATGGAACAAGCATATACCAAAACCGGGAGAATTGCAAGAGCGGGAGAAAGCAAATTTTCTCTTTCGCTTCGCCAAAGGCAAGGAAACTGTCCGCACCATCGAAAAAGGCGTTCTAGGTGTCGCCCTTAGAACGCCCTGTCGTTTCCCTGCTACGCCTCCAAAACAGACGCTGGCCGCTTCTCGTTTTGTACGGATGGAGCAAAATCGTACTTCTTTTCCACATAGACTTGATGCCAAACCATAAACGCCAAGACCGTCCACAGCTTGCGGCTATGATCCGCCTTGTGGCGGGCATGTTCATCCAGCAGCCGATAGAGCACGTCCTTATGGAACAGATGATCAGTTTCGCTTTCGTTGATGAGCTGTCTCGCCCAGTCATACATTTCGTTTTTCAGCCAGTGGCGAATCGGCACGGGAAACCCTAATTTTTTCCGGTTTAACACATGATCCGGTACGATGCCCTCGGCCGCTTTGCGCAAAATATATTTCGTCGTGCCGTTGGCTGTTTTCATGTCAGGGGCGATTTGCCTAGCAACCTCAAATACCTTTTTGTCTAAAAAGGGAACGCGCAGCTCAAGCGAATGGGCCATCGTCATTTTGTCCGCTTTGACTAAAATATCGCCCCTTAGCCATGTATGAAGATCAATATACTGCATCCGGTTGACGGGTGGGTAATGAAGCGTTTCGCGGTAAAAAGGAGCCGTCACCGCCGTATATTCGCGCCCCTCTTGGTACGTTTTGAGCAACGCCGCTTTTTCCTTTTCGCTATAGATTTTCGCATTGCCGACATACCGTTCTTCAAGCGGCGTCGTTCCGCGCTCCAAAAAGCTTTTTCCTTTCATTCCGTCCGGAAGCATCTTCGCGATCACCCGCAACACCGCTTTTACGATGTTTGGCATGCGCGCAAACAGCCGCAACGACTCTGGTTCGCGGTAAATGTTGTAGCCGCCAAACAGCTCGTCCGCCCCCTCGCCGGAAAGCACAACCGTGACATGCTTTCTCGCCTCACGAGCGACAAAATACAGCGGCACAGCCGCAGGATCGGCAAGCGGATCGTCCATATGCCACATAATTTTCGGCAGCTCTTCCATATACTCCTGCGGTGAGATGACATAGCTAATGTTGTCTACCCCAAGCTTCTCTGCGGTTTCTTTTGCGACATCGATTTCACTGAACCCTTCCCGCTCAAACCCGACGGAAAATGTCTTCAGGTGCGGATGGAATTGTTTCGCGATGGCGACGATGAACGATGAATCAATGCCTCCCGACAAAAACGCACCGACCGGCACATCGCTGCGCATATGGACGTTGACCGAATCAAACAGCGCATCGCGGATTTTCTTTACAAGCTCCTCTTCCGATTGGCGAATGGGCTCGAAGGATGCCTTCCAATAACGATGAATGGTGAGCGGTTTTCCGACTTTTTTCTTGAGATAATGCCCCGGCTCCAGCTTGTAAATGCCGGCCGACATCGTCAGCGGCTCAGGGACATATTGGAATGTTAAATAATGCTGCAGGGAATCACCGTTTGGCGATTCCTGTCTGAGGGCCAGCAAGATGCTTTTCTTTTCCGAAGCGAAAAACGTGCGATCTCCTTGCTCCGCATAAAAAAACGGCTTAATGCCGAACGGATCCCGCGCCGCAAACACCGTTTTCTCTTGCTTGTCCCAAATGACAAACGCAAACATCCCGCGCAGCTTTTCGACCGCTTTTTCTTTTTCCGCGCTGTAAAGGGCAACAATCACCTCGGTATCCGAATGCGTCGCAAACGAATATCCTTTCGCCGCCAGCTCTTCCCGCAATTCAAGATAGTTGTAAATTTCCCCGTTAAAAATGATCCAATATCGATCGTTTTCATAAGACAGCGGCTGATGTCCCGCCTCCAGATCGATGATGCTCAAACGCCGAAAACCAAAACTCACGTAGTCATCAAAAAAATACCCCTCATCGTCGGGGCCGCGATGGGTAATCAGGCGGTTCATCTCCACCAACGTTGTTTTCCATGTTTGCTCAATCGCTCTTGGGCGATCATGAATACAGCCAATAAAACCGCACATGGCGATGATTGTCCCCCCACTTTGCTAAGAAGAATCCAAAAACAACACCAAAAACCTTTTTGTTTAAAACTAAAATGATTTATACAAAGACACTTTCATTCTATCGTACACAACATCAAGTTTCAAAAACAATCTGTTTCCATTTTTTCAGGAAAACTGCTTGCAAGATTTTCAGTTTCTCATAATATTAACGATAAAATATGGAGAAAGTGTGAATTTCACTATTTTTGCACATCGATCTGTTACTATAAAAACACACACGTGTTATAAAGGAGTTGAGAATGGCTTGTTAGCGTTTATCCTTTTTTTGACTTTTCTCATCGTTTCCCTTTGTTTTGTTCTCTTGAGAAGACCTCTAAACGGGAGGATGGATCAACTGTCGCTCGGATTGTATATTTCCTGTTTCTTGCTATTGGCCGCCTCATTATCCTATTATGCAAGTTCGGCCCAGACAGGCGATGCCATCAAAGCCTTCATACAGAACAGAAACAGCAGAGAAACCAATCCGTCCCCCAGCAATCAAGCAAAGGAGGCGAATCGATCAGTTGCCTCTTCAAAGAAACAAGCGCTAAGGACATCCGTCCTGATTGACGCCCCCCTTTTGTCTCAGCTTCCGGAACTGCCGAGGGGATGCGAAGTAACCAGCTTGGCCATGCTCTTGAATCATGCCGGCATTCGCGTCGATAAGATGACGTTGGCGAAACAAATCAAGAAAAATCCTACTCCGTATCAAGTGCGAAATGGCCAAGTGTTTTACGGCCACCCAAATGAAGGGTTTGTCGGCGATATGTATACGTTATCGAAGCCTGGATACGGCGTGTACCATAAGCCGATCAAGCAGTTGGCTGAGCGGTACTTGCCGAACCAAATCATCGACTTAACAGGGCAATCGTTTGAGAACATCTATACATACTTGGCCAAAGGCACACCGGTTTGGGTGATCACCAACACCACCTTTCGTCCTCTTCCTCCCTCTGCCTTTCGGGAATGGCAAACCCCGCAAGGCCCGATCAAAATCACGTACCGGGAACACGCGGTGCTCATTACGGGATACGATGAGCAGTACATTTATTTCAATGATCCATTGACCGCTGTCAAAAACCAAAAAGCGCCGAAACAAGACTTTATCGACGCTTGGGTTCAAATGGGACGGCAGGCGATTACCTACCACCGTTAGACATCGGTGAATCCGAATCGCTTGCCTTTTTTTACATTTCAGTTGAACGATTTTCTCCATACATTTTGCACATCTATTTTTTATCATATCATTGCATCTCCCACTACAAGCTTAAGGAGGGAAAACGACATGAAAAAATGGCTGCTTGGCGCCATTTTCGCAGGAGTAGCAGCGATTGGCGCAGCTTGCTCAAATCCATCTTCCATGCAGGGACACGACATGTCCGGCATGAATATGGAAAAAGAAAATACTTCCGCTGAAACGAGCAAGCAGCAATTGCCTTTAGCAACCAATACAGAAGTATTATCCGGGAAAGAAATTCACCTTACTGCGAAGGAAGCGTTATTACCCATTAATGGTCAAATCAAACTCCCGGTATACACGTATAATGGATCCGTGCCTGGTGCACAAATCCGCGTGAAGCAAGGAGACAAAGTAAAAATCGTAGTAAAAAATGAATTGCCGGAACCGACAACGATTCACTGGCACGGCTACCCTGTTCCAAATAACCAAGATGGAGTACCGGGTGTCACGATGGACGCCATTAAACCGGGTGAAACGTTTACGTATGAATTTACAGCAACCGTGCCGGGAACGTATTGGTATCATTCCCATCAAAAAAGCGCCGAGCAAGTGGACAAGGGATTATACGGTACATTAATCGTAGAACCGAAAAATGAAGAAAAAGTCGATCGAGATTACACGCTTGTATTAGATGAATGGATGAGCGACCCGGACGCCGAAAGCCATATGGACATGAATATGAGCGGCATGGATCATAGTAATATGAATAATGGAAATAGCTCTGATAATCAACAAATGGATATGAGCAGCATGGGCCATGATATGAATATGTATGATATTTTCACGATTAACGGGAAAAGCGGTTCCGCTGTCAAACCTTTAAAAGTGAAGAAAGGCGAAAAGGTGCGGCTTCGCCTTGTAAACGCAGGATACATGGCCCACAAACTTCACCTGCATGGTCATGAGTTTAAAATTGTCGCAACTGACGGGCAGCCGTTAAAAGATCCGCAACCAATCAAAGATGAACTTTTAAATATTGCTCCGGGTGAACGTTATGATATTGAATTTATCGCGAATAACCCGGGTGAATGGTTATTAGAATGTCATGGTGATATGGAAGGTACCGATGGCATGAAAGTGAAAATTCAATACGAAGACCAGACAAACAATACGGATAAAGAAAATGCAAAAGAAAACCTCCCTGTTGTGGATATGACAACATACGGAAAATATGAAGTAGGTCAATTTACACTAGACCAAAAATATGATGTAGAGTACACAATGGATTTAGGAACAGCCATGGGCAAAGATGGCATGGTCTACACGATTAATGGGAAAACGTATCCTGACACAGCGCCGATCAATGTGAAGACAGGAGATTTAGTAAAAGTAAAAATAGTGAACAATTCACCTATGGATGTACATCCGATGCATTTACACGGCCATTTCTTCCAAGTGTTAAGCAAAAACGGCAAGCCGGTCACAGGCTCTCCATTGATAAAGGATTCCTTAAATGTAAACCCTGGTGAAGAATATGTCGTCGCGTTTAAAGCGGATAATCCGGGAAATTGGATGTTCCATTGCCATGACTTGCACCATGCTTCAGCCGGAATGGTGACAGAAGTAAAATATACCGACTACAAATCGGACTATACTCCAGATCCGAATGACACAACCAATAAAGGTGAATAAAAAAGCTGAAGGGGCTGACCCAAAACACAAATGCGTTTTGGGTCAGTCCCTCTTTTTTTCCGCGCCTGTTACTTTCATTATAACATCTCGCTTTCTCGATATTCTTCAAGAAGAGAAAAAACTTTCCCCAGCCGAGACCCGCTACGTTCTAGATAAAAAAGTGCCCCGTCATCACTTCGGGGCACCTTCCGTATGTTATTTCACATCATATCCTTGCTCTTCAATCGCTTCTTTCAGTTTTTCTACGCTGACCTTTGTTTCATCATACTCCACATCGACAGTTCCTTCTTGCAAATGCACTTCTACACGGCTGACGCCATCCAACGCTTGAAGGGCATTGGTCACCGCTGCTTTGCAATGTCCGCATGTCATTCCTTGTACTTGTAATGTAATGGTCATCGTCCATTCCTCCTTGAATGTTTATAGTTTCACGCGTTTCAAACGAAGCGCGTTGGCGACAACCGACACAGAGCTGAATGCCATCGCCGCTCCAGCGATCCATGGTTCTAATAATCCGAAAGCGGCGACCGGAATGCCAATCGTATTATAAAACAACGCCCAGAACAGATTTTGCCGAATGTTTTTCATCGTTTTGCGGCTCAACTCAATGGCTTTCGGGATATGGCGCAAATCGCCGCCGACCAAGGTCACGTCCGCGGTCTCGATGGCGACATCAGCTCCCGTGCCAATCGCCATCCCAATATCCGCTTTGGCCAGAGCTGGAGCGTCATTAATTCCATCACCGACCATCGCCACACGTTTTCCTTGCTTTTGCAATTCCTCGACGATGTTCGCTTTGTCTTCCGGGAGCACCTCGGCGTACACATGCTCAATGCCGACTTCATTGGCGATCGCTTCCGCTGTCCGTTGATTGTCCCCTGTTGCCATATAGACATCGATGCCCATTTGTTTTAATGTTTGAATTGCTTCTTTGGAGCTTTCTTTTACCGTATCCGCGACAGCAATGATGCCGGCAAGCTGTCCATCGATGGCAACGAGCATCACTGTTTTCCCTTGTTTTTCAAGCTCTACCATTTTATCTTCATGCACAGAAATCTCTACAGAGCGCTCCTTCATCAATTTTCGCGTCCCAATAAGGATGCTTTTTCCGTCAATGACCGCTTCAATTCCGTGGCCGGTAATGGCGGAGAAGTGCTCCAATGGCTTCATCGAAATCGCTTGTTTCTTCCCGTATTCAACAATCGCATGAGCCAGCGGATGCTCCGAAG
This sequence comes from Geobacillus thermopakistaniensis, assembly GCF_000498995.1. Lineage (NCBI taxonomy): Bacteria > Bacillati > Bacillota > Bacilli > Caryophanales > Anoxybacillaceae > Geobacillus > Geobacillus thermopakistaniensis. The sequence goes on along the minus strand of NZ_AYSF01000046.1, from coordinate 10,161 downwards.
CGCTCTCGGCGGAAACCGCATAATCGAGCATGTCCTCGCGGAAGGCTAGCACATCGGTGACTTCCGGTTTTCCTTTTGTCACGGTTCCTGTTTTATCGAGTAATACGGCATTGATTTGATGCGTTCTCTCTAGGTACTCACCTCCTTTAAAGAGAATTCCCTGTTCTGCCCCTTTGCCGGTGCCGACCATAATCGATGTCGGTGTGGCCAAACCGAGCGCACAAGGGCACGCGATGACAAGAACGGCGATGGCCGCCTCAAGCGCTTTCGCCAAATCACCCGGCGCAACGAAGAAGTACCAGATTAGAAAGGAAACAACCGCAATTCCGACAACAATCGGTACGAAAATGCCGGAAATGGTATCCGCCATCCGCTGAATCGGGGCTTTCGACCCTTGCGCCTCTTCAACGATTTTAATGATATTGGCCAGCGCGGTATCTTTTCCGACTTTTTCGGCACGAATGGTCAGTACGCCATTCGTATTCATCGTCGCCCCGATCACATAGTCGCCTTCCTTTTTATCAACCGGGATCGATTCACCGGTAATCATCGATTCGTCTACGGAAGATGCTCCGGCGATGACCATACCGTCTACCGGAATTTTTTCTCCCGGCTTAACAACGATCGTATCGCCGATCACCACTTCCTCGAGCGGAACTTTTATTTCTTCCCCATTACGGATGACAGTAGCTTCCTTTGCCTGCAGGCTGACTAGCTTCGAGATCGCTTCGGTTGTCCGCCCTTTCGCAAGAGCCTCAAAGTATTTGCCGACAAGCACAAGCGTAATCAAGACGGCGCTTGTTTCAAAATACAGTCTTGGCATATAGTCAGGATTCCCAAGCGTCCGAAAAGCTTCGTACAAGCTGTAAACGTACGCAGCCGATGTTCCAAGCGCCACTAGGACGTCCATGTTCGCGCTCTTGTTTCGCAACGCCCGGTACGCCCCGACATAGAAAGGACCGCCGATGTAGAACTGAACAGGTGTAGCTAAAAGAAGCTGAAACCACGGATTCATCAAGAGCTGCGGCATCGGCAAGCCCATATCAAACGGCATATGAGCCAGCATCGTATAAAGCAGCGGCAACGATAAGATGATGGAAATGGCGAGTTGCCGTTGCTTCTGTTTCAGCCGCTCTTCTTTCCGGACGGCATCGTCTTGTTCTTCGTTTCGAATTTGCCCCCTGTACCCAAGCTTTTTGATTTTCTCTAAAATGTCTTCGACAGATGCAACACCCTCCTTGTATTCGACCACCGCGCTGTTTGTCGCCAAGTTGACAGCAGCGCTTGTCACACCTTCCATCCGATTTAACCCTTTTTCAATCCGCGTCGCACAGGCCGCACATGTCATTCCTTCAATATCAAGCGTCACTTTTTCCGTCGCAACGCCATACCCCAAATTCTCAATTTTCGTTTCGATATCGGCGATCGTTTGCTTCGATGGATCGTATTGAATCGTGGCTTTTTCCGTGGCCAAATTGACATGGGCTTTGACGCCGTCCATCTTATTTAATACTTTCTCAATCCGATTGGCGCACGCGGCGCATGTCATGCCGGTCACCTTCAGCGTCACGGTTTTCGGCTCTCCCATTTCCCTTTCCCTCCCTTACTTCGAAAATTGTTTCATCACATCCATCAATTCGCGAATCGATTCGTCTCCGCTCCCTTCACGGATCGCTTTCGCCACGCAATGGCTCACGTGGCGTTCAAGCAGCTGCAGCCCGACTTGGTTCAACGCCGCTCTGATCGCAGAAATTTGCACTAAAATATCGATGCAATAACGATTGTCCTCCACCATTTTTTGCACACCGCGCACTTGTCCTTCGATGCGCTTCAAGCGCTTGATAATGCGTTCGATTTCCTGTTCTGTTCGTGGAACCATTTTTTTATCCACATGATGATCTTCATAATGGTTCATCAAACATCACCTCTTTTAATTACATTATACCGGTAATGGGTATAAAATGCAACAGAGATCCCCTCTACAAATCATGTTCACCACAAAACCGTAATCAATACCTGCGCAGGAAAAAGCCCGCTTTCCACAAAAAATTCACAATTTTAATTGGCATAGGATTCGCTGCGGGCTGGACTCCCTGCACAGGTCCAATTCTTGTATCAGTGATCGCGTTGGCGGCTACCAAACCGAGTGCAGCCATGTTATATATGTTCGCCTATGTATTAGGGTTTGCCGCACCTTTTTTCATCATGTCGTTTTTTATCGGCAAGTTAAATTGGATAAAAAAATATAACACTGTCATCGTCAGAGTCGGGGAAATTCTGATGGTTATCATGGGAATTATGCTGTTTCTTGATTGGATGACAAAGATTATCATCTCTTTTTACCGATTTGTTTGGAGGATTCACAGGTTTTTAATATCAAAAATATCCTACTGAGTGGATAGTCACAATTCCTGTCACTTCCACTCAGCAGGAACCATCATTTACCTTTTATTGAACTCCTGAAATCATGCGATCCATCGTTTCATAAGACATAGGACCTATATACTTATCTCTAATAACCCCGTTTTTATCGATGATATACGAAGTGGGGATCGTTATTGCACCGTATAGATTTCCAATTTCCCCTTGCTCATCAAGCACAACTTTAAATGTCACTCCCTTATTTTTCACAAAATCGTTCACCGCGTCAGGACCTCGTTCGCTATTCGTTAAGTTGACTGCCAAAATTTCTACATTGTTATTTTTATTGTTTTCGTAGAACTTTTGCATTTCCGGCATTTCAGCTCTGCAAGGCGGACACCAAGTAGCCCAAAAATTCAATATCACTGTTTTTCCACGCAAATCAGACAATTGTATGTTGTCGCCTGTAATTGAACGCAATTCAAAATCTGGGGCAATTTCTCCTTTATTCGTACCGATTTTTCCTGAATCCAATGAAGTAGATAGAACCGATTTTGATTTAACCTTTCCCACTTCATGTTGACTGTTAAAAATAGAAGATACAGCAATACTTACCACCATCACACCTAAAGCCAGTTGATTAGCCTTCCTTCCCCGTCCTTTATTCCTCTCCTCAAGAACTTCTTCTCTTTCTCGCCTCTCTAACCAATATGAAATACATATAAAAACGATAACGAGAGATCCATACAACCATACTTCTTTTGATACGATTCCTGTATTTACAAAATATTTTTTATACATGGCTAGTTCGAATTGAATGAGATGGAACCATATAAGAAGTTGCAATAAAGTTTTTTGAGCTTTGACTCGGGATGCTACTATAAAAAAACAAATCGCTGCTATTGCTTGCAAAATGATGAAATAATTTTGGGAATTTTCCATTACTCGGATCCATGCAAAAGTGCTAAAATAGCCAAAATATACTGGAACCATTGCCCGTGTATAAGAAACCACAGGAATATTCTGCTTTTTTACATATAACCAAGTATAGACCGTGATAAAAACAATCGCCATACTAACGCCAACATATCCCCCGTTAAAATAAAGGATTGTCATCGGATTTTGTAAAACTGAATTTGGATGTAAAACGACATAACTAAATTTCCAAATGAGTACACCGTTAATAAAACTGTTCAAAATTAAATCCATGATATTTCGCTCTATTTTTAATACTTTAATACCATAATAAAACATGACATAACTTATCAATAAGCCGCTGATAAGCAAAAGATTTTCGCCCTGAACGACTATATTGCCGAATTGCAATATACATTCCCCCAAAATTCATATTTCTATCGGTATTAGAAAGGATTCTTCTTTGCGACGAAAAAAATACAACTATAACTACATCACCCTAACCATCTTGAAACGTTCTTCCAAACATTGTTACTGCATCATCTTCTTTAAAACCAATAAGTGATGGTATCGAACACGCCAAGCAATACCATCACAATTCCAGCGGTTTGCTGAATGAGCTTCCCTACCCGTCTTCCTTTTTTCATGACAGCACCGCTCAATCCTAAGTACCAAAGGATGAGGATGAAGAAAATAACCGGTACAGAAGTTCCGACGGCAAAGACGCTCGGCAACAACACTCCATAAGACGTTGAGTATACGAGAGGCATTAGAGTAACAAAAAATAAAACAAACATCGTTGGACAAAAAGCCAACGAAAAGCCAAATCCCATGAAAAACGAACCGATTTTTCCTTTTACCCATCTCTCCGGCACTCTGAACAAAGTGACATTCCAATACATTTTAAAAAGCCCTAACAAATACAAGCCTACGAGAACAAGAATCGGGCCAATCAGCTTTCTTAACCATGGAAAGTATAGTGTCAGTGTACTTTGAATCTCCTTCCCCATCAACCAGACGATCAAGCCTAACCCGGAAAAAGCGATGACCTTTCCGAAAATAAATAAAAGCAGTTCTTTCCAAGCGATCCCCTTTTGCAGAGATTGGTTGCTGTACAACGTGATTGCTCCTAAGTTGCTAGTCAGCTGGCACGGAGCCATCGCTCCGACGATGCCAAGAAGAAACGCTGACAAAACAGGAAGCGCTGTTGTGCTGTTGGCCATATTCAGAAACGGCTGGCTCAGCAGGTTGCTGATTTGGCTTAGGAATGAATACACTCTTCTTCTCACCCTCTCCATCCGTTACTTATATTGTAGCAGTGAATTTTGCAAAAATTATGGAGCGATATATTTTTAGGCAAACAAAAAGACATGCGCCCGCATGTCCCTATATTTCCCCTTCTGATGCTAGTTTTGTCCAACTTCCACCGTTATTTTTTGTCATAAAAATATCCCCGTTCATTGTAACGATCACAATTTCTTTGTCGTTTGCTGGATTAGAAGTTATATACATGATATGATCTTTTTCATCCAATGGCGGAACAGCAAGAACTTCTTCGTGTTTTGTGTCTAATGATTGTTTGATGAGTATAGACTGATCATTCTCTACAGCTGCAAATACAACCGACTTTTCTTGAAACATAAATGTCGTCGTATCAATTTTTCTCGTAAACCGTTCAAACGTATTCCCGTTATCTCTCGAAATGAAAACTCCCTCGGCTGTACTAATCCCGACCATATTTTCATCCGTTGGGTGAGCCACAATCGTTCTCGCTGCCGTTTGCGGCAGGCCATTCAATTGACTTGGCGACCACGTTTTGCCGTCATCTTTGCTGTAAAATACCCCTCGTCCGAGCGTTTCATTTTCTTCTTGATTCACCACATAGATGGTATGGCTTTTATAACCAACCGTCATATAATGGAAATCGGACTGTTTATAAAATCCTAAATTCATTAATGTTTGTCCATTATCAAAACTTTTCACAAGACCAAGTGGATTTCCTAACGATGAACCTTCTTCAGGATGTCCCGATGAATAAAAGCCGTCGTCCGTAGCTGAAAAGCCCATATAATCATGTTTATTGGAAACCGTTTCATACCACTTATTGTCTTGGTAAACGAGCAACCCTTCATGAGTAGCAAAGTAAACCGCATTTTGATTGCCTGCATAACCAACCCCATGCAAATGTTCGATCTTCCCTTCCTTTTTTTCTTTAAAGAAAGGATTATTGGTAACAGATACATTCGATTTTGACTGTTCTTTGCTCGTAATAAAAGCCTGTTCTTTTTCGTTGGATGATGAACAGGCGCTTAGAAGAAGAGCGGATGTGATGATGATGACTTTCTTCATTTTTGTCATAGATGTTCATTCCCCTTCATGCATAGTGTAAATCGTTGCATATTTTTATACTTTATCGGATAAATTTGCAGAATGTATGGATTTCAATAAACTGTAACGATTTGAAGATATTTTATTGCTATTGTGAAATTAATCACAGCAACCTCCCCCATTTGCCACTATCATGTCGGTAGACTCAACCTAAATTCTAAAGCAAAAGGAGGAAACCGCTCATGCGCAAAACCGCGATTGTATGGTTATCGTTATTGGCGATGTTGGCGTTTGTTCTCGGGGGGTGCGCAGCCAATTCCCCTCAAGACAAAACCGAACCAGAGAAAAATGGGCAGCCAGCCGCCCTTGAACAAACACAAGAAACGAACAAATTCTACTTTACTGCCAACGAGGGCGGAAGCATTTCAAAAATTGATGCGAGAACAAACAAAGTGGTCGGAACGATCAAAGTCGACGGCGCGGTCCATAACGTCCAAGTTTCTCCCGACGGAGCTATTCTCGGCGCTACGTTAGTTCCGGCCATGCAACACGGGCATGACCAGTCGATGGATATGAAAGGAATGGCGTTGTTTTATGATACGGAAACGAATGAATTAATCAAAAAAGTGGAAGTGGGACACCATCCCGCCCATATCGTGTTTACTGAAAACGGCAAATACGCCCTTGTGACCAATAATGAAGACAATAACGTTTCCGTTATTGATCTCGCGAGCTATTCAGTCATTGAAACCATTCCAACCGGAAAAGGCCCGCACGGGTTTCGCATTTCCAAAGACAGCCAATACGCGTATGTCGCCAACATGGGGGAAGACAGCGTCAGTGTTCTCAACTTGCAAACAATGAAAGAAGAAAAGAAAATCACAGTCGGATCCATCCCTGTCACAACCGGCATTACTTCGGACGGCAAAACGTTAGTCGTAACGTTGAATGCTGAAAATGCCTTGGCCATTGTTGACGTAACAAGCGGGAAAGTGGAAAAAATCCCTGTCGGGCAAGGGCCAGCCCAAGTGTACGTGTCGCCTGACGATACGTTTGCTTATGTCGCCAATCAAGGGACGAAAGAGGCGCCCTCTCATTCTGTAAGCAAGATAAACTTAAAAACGAAACAAGTCGTGGCCACAATTGAAACAGGAAACGGAGCGCATGGGGTCGTCACAAGCCCGGATGGCAAGTATGTTTTCGTTACGAATATGTTCGACAACACCGTGAGCGTCATTGATCAAGAACAAAACAAAGCAATCCAAACGGTTCAAGTAGGCGAAATGCCCAACGGGATCAGCATCATGCCGTAAAGGAAAAAGTAGCAGGTTGGACGTTCCAGCCTGCTGTTTTTTCTGCGGAATAACGGATTTTCATTTTTCCCTTTTCCTCGGGCTCAGTACGGCAATATACACATTGCCATCTTGAATATAAGCGTCAAATGTATCTAACGGTCTTGGCGGTGGCCCCCCTACATTGATACCGTATTCGTCATATTGCCCCGCGTGGCACGGACATAAGAAGCGGATGCCTGTTTTCTGCATGTTCTCCTCAGCATCTCCAACGGTACACCCTAGATGGGTGCAAATCGGGGACATAATGAGTAAAGAACCATCTTCATTTTTGTTAATGTAGACAAACCCTTCCCTTTCCTGTTTGGTCCATGCATCTTTTATGGTGACTTTATACGGCACCTTTTTAGGGAATTCTCCCTTTTCTAATTCGCTTAGAGGACCGAGATTGGCCATTGAACTTGTATTGACCGTTTTCTTATCGTTGCTGCAGGCAGCCAGTCCTGCAGGCAATACCGAAACAGCCAGCAGTTCAGCCGCCCCCTTTAACGACCTGCTAAGAAACTCTCGTCGATTCAACATAAGATTTCCCCTCCTTGCCTCCTCTAATAGTAGGGAGGTGCGTGAAATAAGAGGCGAATCGATCAGCGTTTATCGCGCAATGCGAGTTTTACTGCAAAATACACGACCAATCCAATGGCAAGCAAATTAAGAAACCAGCCGAGAATGCCAAACCCCATCATCCCCCAGCCACTCATCATCCCGCTCATCATCCTCATCACCTCCTGCATGATCTAAAAATCATTCTCACCTATCGCTAACCATTTATGTCATAATTTCGCCTGACTTGAATGAAAAATCTAATTGGAACTCCAAGCACCCTTTTCCGCATCTTTAGCATTTGTCAATACTCCCATTCACACTTGATGCAGCCAAAAATTGATCCACAATGTTTTCATCCTCTCTCCTCTTGCTTTACTTTCAGAATAGAGAAAAACTGTGGAGAAAATATTGATAAAAACCTACAAATATTTGTCAAGGCTTTCACAAAAGTTCATTTCCCTTTTAGTCGCCACGCCTTCTATTGGTCAAAACAAATGCCGAGAAGATCTCGGCAGCCATCATCTTATGAAACTTTCGCAAATCCAACCATACCAGATTCTTTATGCCCTGGAACCGTACAATAAAATCGAAACACACCGCGTTCGATTGGTATGAACGTCACCTCGGCTGTTTTCCCCGGCAAGGAATGAACATGAACGTCCGCATTTTCTGCATGGTTTCCATGGTCATTCTGCTGTAACAAAATCTTCATATTTTCGAATTCGATATCGTGTTCCATTTGACCGCTATTTTTCAGAATTAAGGTAACAGGCTGTCCTACAGTCAGTTGCAAACTCTCAGGAAAGTAATAAAATTCAGTCGCTTCAACCACTACCTTTTTCCCCTTTGTTTCGATGCTTAACGGAGATGCAGTCTGGTTGTGGCCCTCCATAAAATGGTTTATAGGCGGATTCGTTATCGGAAGATTAGAAGATCGAGAAAATTCATTATATAAATGGTTATACAAATAGAAAAACAGCGGAAGGACGATTGCTAACCATAGCGGGTTATGGAATAGTTTATTGATCAAAAACGCACGGTTAAAACCCGTTTCTTGTTGAAGCATGTATAGAACAATACAAGCCATTCCAACAAATAGAACAAGCATGATGTGAATCGTAGAATCCCGATATTCAGGCGCAATCATTTCTCCTAACATCGCTCCCATCATGCCGCCCATGACTCCTGATAAAACACCGTCGATGATGGCCATGATGCTGATCGGCATCCCAGCTAAAAATCCAGCTAAAAACCCAAAAGCCATTCCTAAAATGGTTGACAAAAAGAGATTGCCGTTGTAAGAAATCCCAGCCAGCAGGCCGCCCGTCAGCCCAGCCAACATTCCTAACGCCATCGCCGCCATCATTCCAGCCATGCATGTGATTTTCTTCCTTTTGATAAAGATGAAAGCAATCACAATGAAAGACAAAACCGCCGCGATCCCCCCAGTGAATAACATCGACAACGGATGATCCCTCCTGCAAATGTTTATTTGTACACATATATGTGTGCAAATAACAGGTTAGTCCATGTCAGTGAACATCCCGGCTGAGTTTGAGCGAAAACAGAGGGCGTGTCATCCGATTACAGCTTTTTGTATTACACCTGCATGTATTCTGTTCTTGAGCGCTCTCCCACCTACGCTTAGAGGTGGGAGATTCTTGGGAACACCCGCCCCACGGCAGGCTGTCAACCAAGCCATCCCCGTGCGTCCCACGGTTCAGCTGCCTTACAAAGACAGCAAACGATTAAAACGAAACACGATTAATGTAGCGCCAGGAGAAACATGGAACATCGAATTTTTGGCCAACAACCCGGGAAATTGGGTCTTTCACTGTCATAAACCTCACCATACAACCAACATGCATTCGATAAAGGACATGGGCGGCATGCTTACGATGGTCCGCTATGCGAAATAGATGAGCATTCAAGAAAAAACGGCATCGCTGCCGTTTTTTCTTCTCTCGATTCTCTTGCACCTGCTTGATAGTCAAGCAAATTATTTAACTTACTCGGACTCACCGTCAGCCGAAAGAAAAAGTGAACGGCGCGCTCACCGTTCGCGATGCGTATGAATCCATTGCACAAACTGTTCGATCACTTGATCCAACAAGTCGATGGTTGCCGTATCTATCAGTTGTCCCGATTCATCAAATTTTTGGCTGGCGAAGTTGATCAGCACCTCATTCCCAGCAGGCGGCAAGACGTTGGCTGAGAGTCCTGGGCTTTGCAAGATTTGGCGCAAATGGAGCTGCGCCCGAATCGTTCCCATCATCCCGCCTGATACACCGGCGGTCATCACCGGTTTATTGATCAACACCTTATCAACGCGCGACAGCCAGTCCAACGCGTTTTTCAATACGCCTGGAACCGACCAGTTGTACTCGGGCGTGATGATCAACACACCATCGGCTGCGGCGATTTGCCGCTTAAACGACACCACCGCTTCAGGCGGGTTCAGTTCATCGTCCTGGTTGTAATGCGGCAGCCGCTCGATATCGGCGAGAGTCAGTCAAGACTTTGTGGAGAACATTTTTTCGGTTCACTACGGACGTTGTCAATCACCGGTTAGTGAACCATTTTCAGGAATTGATATCGTAAGCGCTTTCGGACTCTCATCCCTCATCTTGAGGTGATGATATTGTGTTCCATTTTTTTACAC
>NZ_AYSF01000045.1:0-72770 GCF_000498995.1 Geobacillus thermopakistaniensis | reverse complement strand
TTTTTCATCATCATTCAATAATATGAAGAAAACGGCTCGCTTTCATCCCACCCCTCAAGGAGCGGGCTTTCTCGCTCGCTGATCTGTAAATGGATAGCCCGTTGAGCTGAACGGGCTCTTGGGAAATAATGGAGGGAGGCGGTCGCAAAAGGTTGGTTTCCTTTCGATCAAGCACAATGTATGGTTTTTTAGATAGAGGTAAATAAGCAAAGGTGTCCGGATCCTTTTGGGACACCTTCTCTTTTTGGTTTCGGCAGCGTTCGGCTGATAAGGTTGATGTTGGCAAGTGAAAGGTGAGGGGATTCGTTTTCTGCAACGTTCAGTTGTTGGCGGCCACGTTTTGGTCGGATACATCTGGATCAAACGCGTTTGTAAAGCTGATCGCGTTGTTCGTCATCACAAAATCGCCGGTGTTGAACCCGCCGGATCCGGCTTGCGTTTTCGTGGCGACTTTCGGCGCGATGTACAGACAGTCGCCCATTTGGACGACAGCTCCGCTGCTGACGTTGTTGATTTTAATTGGGCCGACAAACGAAGGCATTATAAATCCCTCCCTCTTGTTGGCGCGCTCGACTCAGAGCCGGCCAGCTGGCGGATATGTTTAATTCTTGCCTCTGCCTCCGCTGTCGAGGTCGAGCCGATATGGACGATGGCGGACGAAGAAATGGCGAGCACGCGCACAGACTGAACGGAAATGACCGGGGACTCATGGAGCGTTTGGCGTGCGGCTGCCGGCGGTGGAGAAATCCAGCGCGGGATCGGCTTCGCAAAAACAGGGAATATTTGTTCTCCTTCTGGGCCAAAAAACAGTTCATATTGCCGCTGAACGGCAAAGGAGCGCGTGCGGGCGGAAATTCGCTCTGAGTCGCCGATTTGCAGTACGGAGCCAATGATCAGCGTTTCCGCATGAAATGCCTGCACTACTGACGTTCGTTTCACGGCGTATCCCCTCGGGCCGGCACAAGCGGGACGAACGGGCCGATGATAAGTGATTCAGGCGGTGTGTCAAACGCTGATGACAAGTGAATCGCATCGGCGTCGCCGATTAAAAACAGCGAGGCACTGGCGACGGCCACGAGGCGGATGTCGCCAACATGCAGATGACGATTGATCACTGTATAATTCACGTCTATCCCTCCTTTGAAGGCAAATGTTTCAAAAACGCATCGAGCGATTGTTCGATATCGGCTTTCACTTTTTGAAAAATTTCATTTTCGACTGCTTCATCGCGGTCGCCGGACGGAACGTAGCCATGGTTGGCTTTCTCTTGCAAATAGAAGCGGATGCGTTCGTCTGTTTGCCGGGCGATGTCTTGCAAAATGAACTGGCGGTACGTATCGTCGAGGCGGCGGCCGTATTGCTGCTCAAGGCGTTTTAACGTTTCCGACGCTTCCCCGTTGAGATAGGCGGCCACTTTTTCTTGAATCGGGCGCAACAGCACCGGTTCCGGCTTTGGAATTACGGTTTTGACCGGTTCGACGGCAAAGTCTTCAATTGTACCGCCGGCTCCGGGCGGAGCGATCCCGATGTTTAGCGTTCCTTCGAGCGTTTCCACTTTGAGCTGGTCAAATTTATATTCAATTCGTTCGATCGATGTGCGCGGCTGAGCCTCCATTTCCCGAAGCCGGGCTTCGAGTGCGTGGAGACGGCGTTCCAGATCCCGTATTTTTTTTGTTTGCCATAATAAATAGCGGTGCAGCTTGACGAAATACTCGTAAATGCTCATTGTGCACCATCATCCTCTCCAAAGAGCCCTCTTACTTCAATATATGGACGGCCTTTCGCTCTCATCACTTTTTTTCGCTGAATTTAGCGGGTGGCTGAATGGAGAGGAACGAGAGGAGCGGATGCACCGGGCGGCACGGTCGCCTGTGGGGCCGGACCGGTGAATCCGCCGGTGTTGGCAAGCGTTGAGAGCGCTTGAATGCTTCCGGCGCTGCCGATTTGCAAAACAGATGAATTGGTGACCGAGCCGATCCGCAACTGGTGGATGCAGATGCTTTGGCTGATGTAAACGTGCACCCTCCTTCTCCTCCTTCAAACGTTTCCGACGATATTTTCATCGGCGACATCGGCGTCATTCGTATTGGTATTGCTGTAATAGTTATAGATATGAAGCCCGTCGCCGGTGTTAAACGAACCGGCGCCAGCGAACGTTTTCGTCACGCTTTGCGGGGAAATCGCAAACACATCGCCAATATGGAACACGCCGCTGCTTCCGATGCTGTTCAGTTTGACGACTCCGACAAAAGCCGGCATGTGGGCATGCTCCCTTCCTTGTTTTCTTCGTTGATACTAGTGTATGGGCGCAAGCTGCGAAACGTTCGCTTTAATTGTTGGCGGCATTATTTGAGTCGAACACATCCGGATCGCCGGTGTTTGTAAAGCTGACGAACGTATTCGTCTGCAGGAAGTCCCCGTTGTTGCCGCCGCCTGAGCCGGTATTGGATTTCAACGTGCTCTTTGGTGTGATTTGCAAGACGTCGCCGAAATTCACCGTGCCGTCGCCGCTGACATGGGTGATTTTAATTGGACCGCTGATAAATGAAGGCATGAAGAGCCCCCTCCTTTTTCGTCGTGTCGCTATCGTTATTGTATGAAAACGGAGAAAAAACGGTTCAATGCGGGGTGAGAGTCCAATTGAGGAAAGCAGCTCCCGCGTATGATAAAGAAAGGGAACGGGCAGAAAGGAAGGGGAAAGGGGATGCCAGCAATCGTCATTGGTGGGATCAAAGTGACGAACGTAAGCGGCAATGGCACTGTCAACATGGGCGATGTGCTGCAAATCGCTCCGAAAAGCACCACGAAGTCAAACTCAGGTGCCGGCGGCGGCAATACTGGCGATTTCTTGCAAACGAATACGTTTTGCAGCGTCACGAATACGGTCGATCCGGATGTCTTGGACGCCGGGGTGAAAGGAAATAACTAGCTATTGTCGAGACGACTCCCCTAGCGTTCGTTTTTGGAAAAAAGAAGAAACCAGGTTCTTTTTTGGCGCAATGGAGTGGACTATCCAAGAAAGAGGGCTGACTTCAAAAGTCATTTTACGACTTTTGGGACGGCCCTCTTTTTCTTTATGCCATCTTTGTTATATAATACAATTGTGAATTTTCTAAAACATAAAACAGGGGGATGGGAGAATGAATGCGCCGCTCGTGCTCCATCACTTTTTCGATCGCGCCGTGGCTCTCTATGGGGACAAGACAGCCATGATTTGTTCGGGGCGGACGGTGACGTATCGTGAGCTTGGCGAACGAGTGTCGAGGCTTGCCAACGGGCTGCGGGGGCTTGGCGTTCGCAAAGGCGACCGCGTGGCGTACTTGGCGCCCAACACGCTCGAGATGCTCGAAGGGTTTTACGGTGTGTTTGAAGTGGGAGGGGTGATGGTGCCGCTGAATACGCGGCTGAAACCGGATGATTACGTTTTTATTTTGAATCACAGCGAAACGAAAGTGTTGTTTGTGGATCAGGAGCTGTACGGGCTGATTGCACCGGTCAAAAACAAGCTTGAAACGGTCGAGGAGATCATTGTCCACCATAAAACAGAGGCGGCGATTGATGAAACCGCTTACGAAGAATGGCTCGCCGCCCAGTCGTCAGCGCCGGTTCCGCGCCCGATGATCGATGAGAACGATATATGCAGCTTGCTATATACAAGCGGGACGACAGGCAACCCAAAAGGAGTCATGCTGACGCATCGGAACAACTATTTGCATGCGCTTGTGACGATGCACCATTTGCGTGTGTCCGACCGCGATACGTATTTGCATGTGTTGCCGATGTTCCACGTCAACGGCTGGGGGGCTCCGTTTTATTACACCGCCAACGGGGCAACGCAAATCGGTTTGCGTAAAGTCGATCCGAAAGTCATTTTTGATCTTGTCAAGGAACATCAGGTGACGGTTATGCATATGGCTCCGACTGTGCTCAATATGTTGCTGCAATATTATGAGCAATATCAACCAGATGTCCCGGAAGGCGTGCGGGTCGTCATCGCCGGTTCTGCGCCGCCGCCGGCGTTTGTCGCACGCGTTGAGGAAAAGCTCGGCTGGGAGTTTATCCAGGTGTACGGCATGACCGAATCGTCTCCGCTCAGCACGATTTCGCTCATTCGTCCACAGCTTGACGGACTGCCTGCCGAACAAAAGCAGCGGCTGAAAGCGAAAGCCGGCTATCCGATGATCGGCTGCGAGGTGAAAGTCGTCGACGAGAATGGAGAGGAAGTGCCGAAGAATGGACGGGCGATCGGTGAGGTGATTGTCCGCAGCCATGGCGTCATGAAAGGATATTGGAAAAACGAAGAAGCGACCGCCGCAACGATCCGCGACGGCTGGCTGTATACCGGCGATATGGCGACCGTCGATGAATACGGGCATATTGATATCGTCGACCGGAAAAAGGATATTATTATTAGCGGAGGGGAAAATATTTCGTCGATTGAAGTCGAAGGAGCGCTTTATGAGCATCCGGCTGTGCTTGAAGCGGCCGTCATCGCCGTGCCGCATGAAAAATGGGGGGAAACGCCGCATGCGTTCGTCGTCGTTCGACCCGGGCATACGGTGAGCGAAGAGGAGCTGATCGCCTTTTCGCGGGAAAAATTGGCCCACTTCAAAGCGATCACGGGTGTAACGTTTGTGGATGAGCTGCCGAAAACAGCCTCCGGAAAAATTCAGAAAGTACACTTGCGCCGCCAATATTGGGATGCAATTGGAAAATCGGGCCGCTATGTCAACTGATGATACAGGCATGCGCCTTCAGACGGGCAGAGGAGAGCGCATCGAATGAAATGGATAAGGCGGCGGGCGTGCCGGCAAGGTCGTAAGGCGTCGCCGATTGCGCAGACGGCTAGGCGGTAGAAAGAAGGGAGAAAGCGATGATCAGATCGACCGAGCGAATCGCCGCAGCGGATGTGTTGCGTGGATTCGCCTTGCTCGGCATTTTGCTTGTCAACATGCGTTATTTTTCCTCGCCGGCGTTATACGACGACGGCGTCAAGGGCAGTGATTTTGACCGAGTTTTCGTTGCCGTCGTGGATGTGTTGTTTGAAGCGAGCGCGTATCCGCTGTTTGCCTTTTTATTCGGCTTTGGCGCCGTGATGATGTTCCGCCGGCTCCAAAGCCGCGGGGAGCGGCCGATTCCGATTCTTTTGCGCCGCTTCTTTCTTTTGCTTGGGATCGGCATTGCTCATGCGTTTGGCCTTTGGTTTGGCGATATTTTAATCCCCTACGCCCTCGCCGGGTTCATCATGCTTTTCTTTTTCGCCGCCCCGCCTCGTTGGTGGCGGACGGCGGCTGTTGCCGTCTTTTTTCTTTTTCACGGCCTCATGGCGCTGTTGTTAACTCTCAATGTATTGGCCGGAGAAATGGAGACAGCCGGCGGCCACGAGACCGCGGCGGCCGCGGCGGTTCGCCATTATCGAAACGGAACGTTTCGTGACGTGTTTTGGCAACGGTGGAACGACTGGATGTATATCAACGGCGATGGAGGGCTTTTGCTTACGGTGTTGACCGTGCTGCCGTTTTGTTTGCTTGGCGGCTATGCCGCCGACCAACGTTGGCTTGAAGCCGACCGTCACTCGCCTGCGAAGCTGCGCCGCCTGATGAGGTGGGCGCTATGTTTTGGTTTAGCACTGAAAACAATTCCGTATTGGGCTGCGGCCAACGACTTGACAATGTACATCCAAGACAGCTTCGGAGGCGCCGCTTTGGCGGTGTTCTACGCGGCGGCAGCCGTGTTTATCTGCGGGAAACCAAGTTGGCAGCGCGCTTGGCGGTGGTGGCAAGACGTCGGGAAAATGTCGCTCACCCATTACCTCGCGCAATCGCTCGTTTGCACGTCGCTGTTTTACGGTTATGGGCTTGGGTGGTACGGACGCACAAGCGCATGGCAGGAGATGTTGATTGCGTTTGCCTTGTATGCAACTCAAGTGTGGATAAGCCGCTTTTGGTTTGCGCGTTTTCATTATGGCCCGGTTGAGTGGATGTGGAGGTGGGGGACATACGGAACGCGGCCGCCGTTTCGCCGCCGGCCGGGGCAATAAAAACCCCCGCTTACTGAACGGACGGGGAAGGCGATTCAAAAATCCTCGTTTGCTGCAAATATTGATTGATCAATTGGTCAAGCTCTTGGCTGCATTCGATCGTCTCTTTGGCCGTGAACCCATAAGTGAGCGCCAATTCGATCATTTGTTGTCGTTTTTCTTCAATTTGCAACAGAACCATTTCCTTCACCATCAATTCGTTTGAAATGTTGGTTGAGGCATGCCGCGTCGATGCAAGACGTTTGTTGCATGACGAAAGTCGCAATCGACGCCCTAGTGGAAACTAAACATTATTATACATATCACGACGAAAAAAGAAAGCGATTCGGGAAAATAAGTGATAAATTTCCTAATTTAGACAAAATTCTACAAAAACAGGACTTTTTCGCCTCGATGGCGAATATCATCCTCAACGCGCCAAAATGGCGAAGGCGGGTGGAAGAGAAGAGTTCACGAAGCGTCCGCTGCATAACAAAGAAAGGGAGAGAGACACGATGAAACTGATCACCGCACTTTTCGATGGAGAAACGTTTGTCGGAGCCGTGCCGCAAGGAGACGACCGGGCGGTTCATTTGCGCCGCGCCGAACGGACGATGGATGGGACGGAGACGATGCCGACGACTATGCTTGAGGCGATTGCCCAAGGGGAGGCGTTTTTCACCCGAGCACAAGAAGTAGTTGACTGGGCGCTGCGCCACCCGGCACCGGAGTACGTTTATCGCCTCAGTGATGTCCGTCTTTTGGCCCCGATCCCACGGCCGGCGAAAAACATTTTTTGCATCGGCAAAAACTATGTTGATCACGCGCTGGAGCTCGGCGGCGCCGATGTGCCGGAGCATTTGATCGTCTTCACGAAAGCGCCGACAACGGTCATCGGTCATGAGGAAACGATTTTGCGCCATGCCGATGTCACTGATGAAATGGACTATGAAGGGGAGCTGGCGGTGGTCATCGGCAAACAAGGGCGGGCGATCCGCCGCGAAGACGCGCTTGATTACGTATTTGGATACACGATCATCAACGATGTGACAGCAAGAGATTTGCAGGAGCGGCACCAACAATATTTTCTCGGCAAAAGCTTGGATACATTTTGCCCGATGGGGCCATGGATCGTGCCAAGCAAATTTGTGCCAAATCCAAACGATTTGCGCATCGAGACACGGGTCAACGGCGAAGTGCGCCAGCAAGCCAACACGAAACAATTGATTTTTTCCATTGAATCGATCATCGAGACGATCTCAAAAGGCATTACGCTTGAGCCGGGCGACATCATCGCTACAGGAACGCCGGCTGGAGTCGGCAAAGGGATGAACCCGCCGCGCTTTTTGCAGACGGGTGATGTCATTGAGGTGACGGTGGAAGGCATCGGCACGCTGCGCAACAAAGTGGGAGAGTAAACGGCGAAAGTGAGGAAGCTCCCATTGATGTTCGAAAGGCGTCCTCTTGAAAGAAAGGGCGTCTTTCGTTTTCGTGAAGTTTGTCAACCGTCCGCCCGCCGTGCTATGATGGGAAGGAACAAGGAATGGTTGGAGGGATGGACGTTGACGCATGCCCATATTACGAGCTGGCTCATCACGATTGTTTTATTTTTCCTTGCGGTGTCGATGGAGCGGCAAGGGGCGGGCAAAGCCAAGATCGTGCAAATGGTGTTGCGGCTGTTTTACATTCTCACGATCGTGACGGGCCTGCTTTTGCTGCATAGCATTGCTTCGATATCTGCGCTTTATTGGCTAAAGGCGCTTGCCGGGCTGTGGGTGATCGGAGCGATGGAAATGGTTTTAGCAGCTGAAAAAAAAGGGAAAAGCGCGGCGGCAAGATGGACGCAATGGGTCATTGCCCTTGCGGTGACGCTGTTTCTTGGTTTGCTGCTGCCGCTTGGTTTTGACTTATTCTAAAGCGAAGCGGCAGCCTTCTATTGGTTGCCGCTTTTGTTGAAGATGAAAATATGGTATGGTAAAAGAAATGTCATTTTTTGAATTTTCTGACCCGATTGGTCAGCGGAGGGGGGCATGATCGTTTATGCGTTGGTTCTGCTGCCGCCGCGCCGAGGAGCTGGATCATTTGCTCAGGGAGCATAGTTCTTCCTTGGATGAGCCGTTGTTTGTCCAAATCGCGGGCAATGATGAGGCAGCAGTGCGCCATGCGGCCGCCGCGTTAGCCCGTCGTTGGCCGCACGCCCATATGGTTGGGATGGCAGGGCCGCTGCCAATGGCCGGGGAGGCGAATCTCGCTGTTGGCGTCGCGTCGATGACGTCTTCAACCGTTTCGTCGTTGGCGCTGCCAGCTGATGAGTTTGACCGCCCGGATGGATTGGCGGCGTTGATCGCGGAGGCGGTCGTTCGTCACGATACGACGTTGCTTTTGTTGTTTACGAATCACCGCTCGGCTTTGCCGCCCTTGCTTCGCCATTTGCCGCTTGCAAACGAACGAATGGTTATCATCGGCTGCGCGCTTCCCGAGGGCAGCGTGTTATTTTCGCCCGACGGTCGGCTTGAGCGCGGAGGAATCGCCGTCTCTTTCAGTGGAACAGCGCTTCGCGGCCACTGTGCCGCACCGTTTTTATGGGAGCCGATTGGCTTGGCGTTTTCCATCACGAAAAGCCGCGATCAGCAGATTGACGAGCTAAACGGGCAAAAAGCGTCGAGCTATTTGGAACGGTATTTAGGAAAAGAGTTTATCGAACACCTTCCATTTTCTGGGATGGAATTTCCGTTTCTTATCGAACGGAACGGACGCGATGTCTGCCTGCCGATTGTCGCTGTCAACCAGGATGGCTCGGTTGCCGTAAGGGGCCATGTCCATAACGGAGAAAAGGTGCGATTTGCTTATATTCATGCCGCGTCCCTTTACTGGAGCGCGCGTGATGTGGCGATGCAAACAGCCAAGCAACCAGCAGAAGGAATGCTGCTTTACTACAGTGCGGCGCTGAGTGGGTATACGCGCCCGCTGTTTGACGGTGTGGCTGCGGTGTTTGGACAGGCAGCGCTGTTTCCGGCCGTCGAGGTGTTGGTGAAAGATGCGTATACGGCGGTGCGGCCGGCCGCATTTGCGGCCATTTCGCTGGCGGAAACAGCGGCCTCGGCGGAGAGCGGCCTACTGTCACCGTGGTCATCGCCGCCAGAAGGGATGATGACATTGGCGCAGCTCATGTCAACATCGTCCCGCGACATGGAGCGGCTGCACGTCCGCCTGCAAATGTCGGAGCAACGCTACAAATCGTTGTTTGAGCATAACACGGACATTGTCTATTCCACAGATTTGCACGGCCGTTTGACAAGCGTCAACCCTGCTTTTGAGCAAGTGCTCGGTTACAAGAAAGAAGAGATTTTGTATACGAATTCGCTCAAGTATATTCATCCGAATGATATTCCCCGCGTCACCCGCTATTTTTACCGAGCGCTGCGGGGGAATATCCAAACGTATAACTTGGAAATTCCGACGAAGTCGGGAGAACGGCTTTTGTTTCAAATGAAAAACATTCCCATCATTGTGGATGGCAAAAAGGTCGGCATTTACGGAATCGGACGCAACATTACCGAGCAAAAAAAGGCGGAAGAGAAAATCTCTTATTTAGCATATTACGACATCGATACGAACTTGCCCAACCGGACAAAGTGGATGGAATTGTTTTCCGAACAGCTGGACAAAGCCAAGCAGAAGCGACGAAAGATGGCAGTTGCTTTGATCGATTTGGACCGGTTTAAATGGATTAACGACAGCGTCGGCCATTACGCCGGAGATGACATTTTGCGCCAGCTTGTCGAGCGCATTCGCCGCGTCTTGCCGCCTAGTGCGGAGCTTGGCCGATTTCATGGCGACAAGTTTTGTTTGCTTTTTCCGCTCAAAACAGAGGTCCAGGCGGCGACGGAAGCGGCGCTCCGCATCGTGCGCGAAGTGGCGCGGCCGATTGTGTACGATGGAAAGGAATTTTTCGTTACAGCAAGCGTTGGTCTAGCGATGTTTCCAGATGACGGAGAGGACGAACATGCGCTCCTTAGGCACGCCGATATGGCTGTCAACATGGCTAAAAAAGGCGGCGGCAACCGAGTGGAGCGCTACTGCGCGCAAATGAACGAAGAAGCAATGCACCGATTGGAAATGGGCGGACATTTGCGCAGGGCGATCGAAGAGAATGAATTATTTCTTTGCTACCAACCAATTGTAGACGTACATACGGGTGCGGTGAAGGCGACGGAGGCGCTGATTCGCTGGCGCCACCCGAAGCTTGGGCTTGTGCGGCCGGATGAATTCATCCCTTTGGCGGAAGAGACCGGGTTGATTCATGAGATTGGGCGCTGGGTGCTGAAAACCGCCTGCAGACAGACGAAACAATGGCAGGAAATGACAGGAAATAACCGGCTTTCCATTTTTGTCAACGTCTCCCCTGTCCAGTTTCAACACGAGCGGTTTGTAGACAATGTAAAACAAGCGCTTAAGCAGTCACGTTTGTCTCCGTCCTGTTTGCATCTCGAATTGACCGAACATTCGATGCTCCGTTATCTGTCCAGCACGATGCGGACAATGGACGAGTTGAGGAAGCTTGGCGTCGGCATCGCCGTCGATGATTTCGGCAGCGGATATTCCTCGTTCCATTATTTAAAGCGGTTGCCAGCGACAATATTGAAAATTGACCGTGCCTTTATTGAACAATTGCATGCCAACGCTTCCGATGAGGCCATTGTCAAGGCGATGATTACGATGGGACACGGGTTGGGGCTTGAGACGATCGCCGAAGGGGTGGAAACGCCGGAACAGCTCAACCGGCTTCGCGATTTGCAATGCACGTATGCGCAAGGATACGTGTTTTGTCCGCCGCTTCTCGCTGAAGAAGTGATGCAGTATGTGACGGAAAAGCAAAAGTGATCCCCCGCCCGCGTCGGTTGACAGCTGTCGCCCGTCGGCACTCCGCCTGAAGCAAAACGGCTGCTAGGCTTCGCTTCGGGCGGAAGGATGGCCGTTAAAAAAACATTGACAGCTCGCCGTTGGACTTCGACGACGTGAGGATCAACAGGCGATTCAGCCGATTTGGGCGCAAATGGCTCGCTCACCGCTGTTTAATGTGATTTCAAAACGGTCGCTTGACGCCCGTCCGCGCTCGTAATAATGGTGGATGCTTCCAATTTGTTCGGTGTTGTCATAAATGATGAAATTCACGCCAGACGATTTGGCAAACAATAGGCCGTTGTAGCAATATAAGCAGTCATACAGCGAAAATCCGAGGCTGTTCAGCCATTGAACAAACTGGAAAAAGGTTGAATCAGGAAGCGCGGCGAGCCATTGTTGATAGGCATAAGTCAGCCGTTTGCGGAAACGGATGCGATCGCCGTTTTCGAGGGGAAAGACGCCAAGATCCGTGGCGACCGCGCCCTGATCCTGCCATTGCCCGGACAGCCAATGTCCGCAGTGAAACCATTCGATGCCTTGCTCGGCAATTTCTTCTACTAAAGAGGCTTCCTCTTCTTCTTCGTCGAAGAAGATCCATTCATCGTTGACGAACTCCACTGTTCCATACACATACGCCCGCGGCTGTTCCACAATGCATTGCAGCCGTTCCTCGATGTTCAATATCTCTCATCCTCCTTGTACTCCTCTATTTTTCCATTTTTTTGCTGATTTATTCATGCGGCGACCGACGTCGGACAATTCATCGAAATGACGGGGGGTGCATAAAATGGAATCATGCCGACGTGGAGAACCATCGTGAATCAAAGGAGCGATCGCTGGAAACGATCGTGAAAAAAGAACGGACGAAATGATGGAAACGGGTGAGAACTTGCCATCTTTGATAAAAAGAAAGGATTGGTTTGTATGTGTGGCATTACTGGCTGGGTCCATTTCGGGCGCAATTTGCGCCGCGAGCGGACGGTCATTGACAGCATGACAGAGACGCTCGCCAAACGTGGACCGGATGATACAAATACGTGGCTGGACACTCATGTCGCCTTCGGCCATAAACGGCTTGTCGTCGTGGATCCGGCTGGCGGCAAACAACCGATGGTCCGGCAAAAAAACGGACATCGTTATACGATCGTCTATAACGGCGAGCTGTATAATACGGAAGACATTCGCAAGGAACTGTTGCGCCAAGGCTATCGATTTGATGGTCATTCTGATACAGAAGTGTTGCTTGCCGCATATATGGAATGGAAGGAGAAATGCGTCGATTGGCTCAACGGCATTTTTGCCTTCGCCGTTTGGGACGAGGAGCGCGAGCTGTTATTTATGGCGCGCGACCGGCTCGGAGTAAAACCTTTGTTTTATCGAGAAGATGGCGGGGGGCTGCTGTTCGGCTCGGAAGTGAAAGCCATTTTGGCCCATCCCGATGTAAAGGCAGAAGTCAATTATGAAGGACTCGCCGAAGTGTTCGGCCTCGGACCGTCGCGCACACCGGGGCACGGCGTGTTTGACGGCATTCGAGAGCTGCGCCCGGCACATGCGCTCACGTTCTCTCGCAGCGGGCTTCGCATTTGGCGGTATTGGAATGTCGAAAGCGACGTCCACCGCGATTCGTTCGAGGAAACGGTCGAAAAGCTGCGCTTTCTATTGACGGATGCGGTCACGCGCCAACTCGTTTCCGATGTGCCGGTCTGCACATTTCTATCCGGTGGAGTCGATTCAAGCGCCATTACAGGGATTGCCGCCAATGCCTTCGCGGCAGATGGAAAAGGGCCGCTGCACACCTACTCGATCGATTATGAAGGAAACGACCAGTATTTCAAAGCCAACGATTTTCAACCAAACACGGATGCGCCATTTATCGAACAGGTGTCAAACAAATTTCAAACGGTTCATCATCGCTGCGTGATCACGCAAGAAGAACTGTTCCGCCATTTGCATGAAGCCGTCATCGTCCGCGACGTTCCAGGCATGGCCGATGTCGATTCTTCGCTTCTTTGGTTTTGCAAACAAATTCGCAAACGGTTTGTCGTCAGCTTATCAGGGGAGTGCGCCGATGAAATTTTCGGCGGCTATCCATGGTTTCATCGGCCGGACGATTTGTCTCGGAAAGGATTTCCGTGGATGCGTTCGGTCGACGCGCGCATGGGTCTATTAAAAGATGAGTGGCGGCAAAAGCTTCGCCTTGACGACTATGTGCAAATGCGTTATGAACAAACGCTTGCTGAAGTGCCGCGTCTCGAGGGGGAAAGCGCCGAGGAGGCGAAGCGGCGTGAGCTGTTTTACTTAAATATGATTTGGTTTATGACGACACTGCTTGACCGGAAAGACCGGATGAGCATGGGAGCAAGCTTGGAAGTGCGCGTGCCGTTCGCTGACCATCGCATTGTCGAATACGTTTGGAACATTCCGTGGGATATGAAAATGTACGGCGGCCGAGAAAAAGGCCTTTTGCGAAAAGCACTCGAGGGATTGCTTCCCGAAGAGGTGCTCTACCGGAAAAAAAGCCCATATCCGAAAACGCACCATCCTCTATATACGAAACTTGTCAAGCAATGGCTTGAGCAGTTGCTCTATGACCGCTCTTCGGTTTTGCACGAGTTTTTCGACCGGGAAAAATTGCTGGCGCTCATTGAAACAGAAGGGAAGTCGTTCCAAGTGCCGTGGTTTGGGCAGCTCATGACCGGTCCGCAACTGCTTGCCTACCTTGGCCAAGTGCACGTTTGGTTTGACCATTACGGCATTCGCATTAAAGAATAAGAGCTGCGCCTACGCGCAGCTCTTATTCGATTTGGTGGCGCTACGCCATTTTTGCTTGTGGCACCATCGTTTTTTTCATCCAGACGCCCGACCGCCAGCGCCAAAGCATCAACAGTCCGCGCAGCCATTCGTCGGCGATGAACGACAGCCAAATGCCGACGAGGCCAAATCCGAGGGTGATGCCAAATACGTAAGCAATGGTCACGCCGACGCCCCACATCGACAAAATGCCCATATAGACAGGGAATTGCACATCGCCAGCGGCACGAAGCGAGCTGATAATCACTAAATTAAATGAGCGCCCCGGTTCAAGGATGATCGTTAACAGCAACAGTTTGCGGCCAAGAACAATCATTGAGCGGTCATCGGTAAAGAGCGACAGCAACGGTTCGGCAAACCAATAGGCGGCTGCGGCCAGCAGCACTGAGATGACGATGGCGCTGTACAAACTTTTCAAGCAGCGGGCGTAGGCTTCCTCGTATCGCCCGGCCCCGACGAAGTGGCCGACGAGAATTTGCGTTCCTTGGCTGACGGCGATGCCGAATAAAAACACAAACATCATAATGTTTTGCGTGTATACACGGACGGTCAATGCCTCAGCGCCAAGCCATGTAATGAAATACGTAATGACCATTTGCGCCGTATTGTACGAAAGATGTTCCCCGGCTGCCGGAACACCGATTTTCAGCAGTGAGCGCAAATAGTGAAATGGAAGGCGGCGAAACGCCCTTGGTGCGAGCGGAATGTTTGTTCGTTTGTGCAACAAAGCAAGAAGCGCGAGAAAGGCCATGCCACGGCTGGCGGCGGTCGATATAGCAGCTCCTTGGATGCCGAGGGCGGGCAGGCCAAACAAGCCAAAAATGAGGGCCGCGTTGCTGATGACGTGCAAAACGTTCATGCCAACCGCCACATACATCGTGTCACGGGTGAAGCCATAGCTTTTCAAAATGGCACCGACCGTCATCATCAGCGCTTGGATGAACAAAAATCCACCGACAATCGCCAAATAATGGGTTCCTTCATCGAGCAGCTCGGCGGGCAAATCCATCATTCGCAAAATCGGCTCGCTGAATGCGGCGAGAATGGCGCTTAACAACAATCCGAACAACAAATTGGCCACGAGGGATACAAGCGATACGTCAACGGCTTCTTGCTCTCGGCGGGCGCCTAAATATTGAGCAACAAGCACTGCTGTCGCTAAAGCGACGAAGTTGAACAGCACGATCGTTAAAGCGATGATTTGGTTCGCCACCCCGACGGCAGCAACCGCGTGATCTGAATACTGGCTGAGCATCAGTGTATCGGCGTTGCCCATCACCATATAGAGCAGCGTTTCAATAAAAATTGGCCACGTCAAGGAAAACAGTGACCGCGTTTTGGCCTCACGGCTCATGTTGAGACAACTCCTTTTTCTTATTCCGACTTGAACGATATATTCAGTTTAGCTAGTTTGTTGCATAATGGAAAGAGAAAGAAGCGATTTTGCTTGCACATTTCCGACAAAAGAGGGGAGAGGCCGATGGATACGGTCACATTTTCCATGCCGCCGCTGCCGGTGTTCATCAAAGGGGCGGAAAGTGTGTTTTCAGCCGGAAAGCGACATGTTCGTCGAACGTTTTCGGTCTTCGATTTGCTTTATGTGAAACAAGGATGCTTATATATAACAGAAAACGGGCGCGAGTTTGCGGTTGGCAGTGGCCACTATTTGTTGTTGATCCCGGGGAGGGAGCATTACGGACACCGCCCATGCGAAGAACGGACGGAGCTGGTTTGGCTTCATTTTTTGCTGCCAGACTTTGCGGTCGTTTCCGATTGCGGTGTCAGCCGGCAGATAGTGATCGAAAAGGAGGCGACATACACCGAGCCGATCCAATACCGACTCTCCATCCGTCAATATGGCGAAGTAAAGCAGCGCGAGCGGGTGGAACAGCTGCTAAGTCAAATCGTGGAACAAAACATTCGGCGGGATATCGATCAGCCGCTCCGGCAGCTGCTGCTGTTCATCGAATTCCTTTGGCATTTGCAAAAACAAGAGCTTTCCGTCCCGAGCGCGTCTGAACAGATCAGCGCCGCGGTGGTTGCGTATATCGAGAAACATTTCAGCGAGCCCATTACACTGGACATGCTCGCGCAGGAGCTCCGATTCCACCCGGACTACATCACCCGCTGCATGCAAAAAACGATGGGCATGGGATTTAGCCGCTACTTGGCGCATTATCGGCTGTCAAAGGCAAAGCAATGGTTGGCGGAGACGAACGAGACGATCGAGGCGATCGCCAAGCGGGTTGGCATTGACGATGGCGCCTACTTTTCGCGCCTGTTTAAAAAGGTGGAAGGAATCACGCCGACCGAATATCGGCGCATGGCGCGGCGCACCTGACCTTCTGTGTCGTTGGTATAGGGATCGAGACGGCCGGCAAAAGATCAAACCGGTGCAGCTTGTCCGCTGCACCGGCAGCCGATATGATATGTTTGTCCGTAACCGCCCGTTCAGTCGCCTTACCAGCTTTCGACCGCGTAAAGCACAAACCCGTACGGCGGCAAGGAGACGCAAAGTGTTTCCGCCTCTGCAGCGAACCGCTCCCCTGTCAGAAGGTTGACCAGCCATTTTCCACGCGCATCGATCGGCATGGGAATTTCTGCTGCTTCGTTGCTCCGGTTGATGATGATCATGACCGTTTCATTGCCATCCGTTTTTGCATAAACAAGATGGTTCACTTCATCATCGGCGGCGAGAAAAGCGACATCGCCGCGTCGAAGCGCCCGATATTGCTTGCGAAGAGCGATCAGTTGCTTGACATGTTCATACAGTTCTTTGTTTTGCTTCTCTGGATCCCACACCATACATTTCCGGCATTCCGGATCGTTTCCACCCGTCATGCCGATCTCATCGCCATAGTAAATACACGGCGAACCAGTGAACGTGAGCTGGAACAAAAACAACAACTTCACTTTGCGGACGTCGCCGCCGCAAACAGTGAGCAGCCTTGGTGTATCATGGCTGCCAAGCAAGTTAAACGCCGCTTCGTTGACCTGTTTTGGATAGGAATGAAGCACATGCATCAATCGGTCGGCAAACTCGCTGGCGCTCATGTCTTCTTTGGCGAAAAAGCGGAGCGCCGCGTCCGCCAACGGGTAGTTCATGACGGCGTCAAACTGGTCGCCGCGCAGCCAAGGCATGGCATCATGCCAAATCTCGCCGAGAATGTACACATCGGGCTTTAGCGCCTTCACCGCCTGACGGAATTCGCGCCAAAATTGGTGATCGATTTCGTTTGCCACATCGAGCCGCCAGCCGTCAATATCAAACTCGCGAATCCAGTACGTCGCGACATCAAGCAAGTAGCGCTTCACTTCCGGATGGGCGGTGTTGAGCTTGGGCATTTGCGGCACGAACGCAAACGTGTCGTAATTCGGGCGCGGCTCCGTTTGGAGCGGAAACTCGCGAATATGGAACCAATCTTTATACCTAGACGCTGCGCCGTTTTTTAACACATCTTGAAACGGGCCAAACTCATAGCCGCAATGATTGAAGACCGCATCGAGCATGACGCGGATTCCTTTTTCATGGCAGCGTTTGACAAGTGTTTTCAATGTCTCTTTGTCCCCAAAGTGCGGGTCGATTTCAAAATAATCAGCGGTGTCGTATTTATGATTGGACGGTGCGCGGAAAATCGGCGTCAAGTAAATGCCGGTAATACCGAGATCAGCCAAATAGTCAAGGTGATCGATGATTCCTTGCAAGTCGCCGCCGAAAAAGCTCGTCGGCGTCGGGTCCTCGCTTCCCCACGGCCGCGCCCCTTTCGGACTGATGGCCGGGTTGCCGTTGGCGAACCGCTCGGGGAAAATTTGATACCATACTGTGTCTTTTACCCAGTCCGGCGCTTGGAATAGGTCGACCCGATGAAGAAAGGGGAAGCAAAAGTAGTAAGCGGTGTCGTCGCTCGGAGCTTCATGGTAAAATCCTTTTTCCGTATAGACCAGTTTCTCGCCCCCAGCTCGAAGCACAAACCCATAGCGCAGCCGTCGATATGGCGGTTTGACTTCGGCGAGCCAATAGTCAAACAACCCGTCGCTCCCCGTTTTCCGCATCGGCATCGTTTGAAACTGCCAGGCGCCATCGTGCCATTCGTACGGGTCGCCAAAAAGCAGCTCGACGTGGTCGACATCATTTTTCTTTGTTTGAAGCCGGAGATGGAGCGTCTCGCTGTCATAAGCGTAAGCGAAATTGTCGGTTGAGCGGTGGTGGATGGCTTCTTTCCTCATTCGCTTTTTCCTCCTTTGTTATCTGAAGCAATCGTTTGCATTAATGCTTCGCTATAATAAAAAGTACGTTAAGAGAAAAGAAAAGTCAAATTTTATAGAAAAAAGGCTTGTAAAATGAAAAATAGGCGTTATAATGGAGATGAGTGGTGCAATCGTTTTCATAGGAAGGATTAAAATTTATTTGTGCAAACGTTTGCCTTATGATTGTACCGCTAAGATTCCGTCATGATGACAGGAGGGGGATTATGAGAAAAGCGTTATCTTTATTTCTCATGGCCGTGTTGTTGATTGGCGTGCTGGGTGCCTGCGGTCCTAAGCGCGATGTCCAGCAGCCGAAAGGAAACGACCAAAAGACGGCAGAACAGGACAAAAAGCCAGAGAAACTCGTCGTATGGGTGAACGATGATGAAAAACAAAAACAAGCGTTAAAGGATATTTTTCAAAAGTACACAGAAAAAACGGGAATCAAAATCGAAATGGTAGCCGTCAGCATGCTCGACCAAACGAAAAAACTGGCGCTCGACGGACCGGCTGGCAAAGGGCCGGACGTGTTCTATCAACCGCATGATCGCATCGGCGACATTGTGTTGCAGGGGCTGGCCGATCCGGTCGACCTTGGCGATGCAAAAGGTGAGTACAGCCCGACAGCCATCAACGCGGTAACATATGACGGGAAAACGTATGGCGTGCCGATGGTCGTCGAAACGTACGGCGTGTTCTACAATAAAAATTTAGTGCCGGAAGCGCCGAAAACGATGGATGACTTGATGAAGATCGCCAAGGAAAAAACGAATGCGGCGAAAGATCAATACGGCTTTTTAATGGAAGCGACGAACTTCTATTTCGTTTATCCGTTCTTTGCTGGCTACGGCGGCTATGTGTTTAAAAATGAAAACGGCAAATACGACACAAGCGACATCGGGCTGGCTAATGATGGAGCCGTCAAAGGAGCCGAGCTCGTCCAATCGTGGTTTAAAAACGGCTACATTCCGAAAGAAATCACCGGCGATATTATGAACGGGCTGTTTACAAAAGGGAATGTGGCGGTTGCCATCACCGGACCATGGAACATCGCGTCGTATAAAGAAGCGCTGGGCGACAAATTAGCGACCGCACCGCTGCCGGTCTTAGACAACGGCGAGCATCCGAAATCGTTCGTCGGCGTGAAAACATGGATGTTATCAGCCTATTCGCAAAACAAAGAATGGGCGGTCGATTTCATGAAATTTGTGACGAACGAAGAAAACTCGCTCCACTACTATGAAGTGGCCGGTGAAATGCCAGCAAACCAAAAAGCGTTGACGAACGAAAAAATCACGAACGACCCGCTGATCGCCGGCTTTGCCGAGCAAATCCAATACGGCGAGCCGATGCCGAACGTGCCGGAAATGTCGCAAGTGTGGGAGCCGATGGGCAATGCCTTGCAATTTATCGCGAAAGGCGACAACCCGAAAGCGGTGCTCGGTGAGGCGGTCAAAACGATTCAAGATAAAATCGCCGCCAGCGGCGCTGGAAAATAACGCGTGATATCGTGGTGGATAGGATCAGCCCTATCCACCATTCTTATCCATACAATAGGGGGGAGTTCGGATGCCGGAAGCAAACGTCCGCCATCGGCCGGCGGTGGCGATGGCGCTGTCGCTGTTGTTTGCCGGCCTTGGGCAATTGTACAACCGCCGGTATGTCAAAGGAATTTTGTTTATCATCATTGAAGCAGCCTTTTTGATGACGTTTTATAACTTTTTGAACATCGGGCTGTGGGGACTCGTCACGCTTGGCGAAATCCCGATGCTTGATCATTCGATTTTTCTCTTGATTCAAGGATTGGTTTCGGTCATCATCATCGTGTTTGCGGCCGCCCTGCATATTGCGAACATCATTGATGCGCGCAACGACGCCCGCCGCCGGCAGCGCGGCGAGCCGTTCCCAACGCTGATTGAATCGTGCCGTCATGCGTGGGATCGGGGGTTTCCGTACATCTTTGTGACGCCCGGGCTTGTGATGCTGTTGTTTATCGTTGTGCTGCCGCTGTTGTTTATGGTGTCGCTCGCGTTCACCGATTACAACTTGTACCACTCGCCGCCGCGGCATTTATTGAATTGGGTCGGATTTGAAAACTTCAAAAACTTAGTCTCCATCCCGATTTGGAAAAGCACGTTTTTTAGCGTCCTCGCGTGGACAATCGTTTGGACAGTTGTCGCGACAACGATGCAAATCGCCCTTGGACTGTTTTTGGCGTTGCTTGTCAACGACCCGCGCATCAAGTTTAAGCGGTTCATCCGCACGGTGTTGATTTTGCCGTGGGCCGTGCCAGCGTTTGTCACGATTTTGGTGTTTGCGGCGATGTTCAACGACAAATTCGGCGCCATCAACCGCGAAGTGTTGAGTTTGTTTGGGGTGTCGGTCCCGTGGATGACCGATCCGTTTTGGACAAAAGTGGCGCTTATTTTGATTCAAACGTGGCTTGGCTTCCCGTTCGTATTTGCGTTATTTACCGGCGTTTTGCAAAGCATTTCCCGCGACTGGTACGAAGCGGCCGACATCGACGGAGCGACGCGCTGGCAAAAGTTTCGTTCGATCACGCTGCCGCACGTCTTGTATGCGACGGCGCCGCTGTTGATTATGCAATATGCCGGCAATTTCAACAACTTTAACATCATCTATTTGTTCAACGACGGCGGCCCGGCCGTGCGCGGACAAAACGCCGGTGGCACCGACATTTTGATTTCTTGGGTGTACGATTTGACGTTCACGACGAACAACTACAATATGGCGGCGGCGATCTCGCTCATCATCGGCTTGATCGTCAGCGGGTTTGCCATTTACCAGTTCCGGCGCACCCGTTCCTTTAAAGAGGAGGGGAATATTTGATGAACCGCAAATGGAAATCGCACGTGGAAGTAGCGCTTATTTATTTGTTTATCGCTTTCATGTTTATCGTCATCGCCTATCCGCTCCTTTGGGCAATCAGTATGTCGCTCAATCCAGGAACAAGCCTGTATTCGGCATCTCTCATCCCAGAGAAGTGGACGTTCGAGCATTATAAATGGTTATTTACCAGCCCGCAGAGCGATTATTTGCTTTGGTATAAAAACAGCTTGTTTGTCGCTGCGGCCAATGCGGTGTTATCTGTCTTTTTCACGGCGCTCATCGCCTATGCGTTTTCGCGCTACAAATTCGTCGGGCGGAAAACGGGGCTGTATTTGTTTTTAGTGTTGCAAATGTTTCCGTCGCTCATGGCGATGGTCGCGATCTATATTTTGCTCAATATGCTCCATTTGCTCGATTCGCTTTGGGGGCTCATTCTTATTTACGTCGGGGGGCAAATCCCGTTTAACGCGTGGCTGGTCAAAGGCTACTTTGATACGATTCCGCGCGAGCTGGATGAGGCGGCGCGCATCGACGGTGCCGGCCACTTCGGCGTCTTTTTCCGCATTATGCTGCCCTTAGCCAAGCCAATTTTAGCCGTTGTCGCCTTGTTTAACTTCATGGCGCCGTTCACCGACTTTTTGCTGCCGTCGATCGTCTTGCGCGATCCGGACAAATTTACGCTGGCGGTCGGGCTGTTCAACTTTATCAGCGACCGGTTCGCGAACAACTTCACCCGCTTTGCCGCCGGCTCGATTTTGATCGCCGCCCCGATTGCCATCGTCTTTTTGTTCCTGCAGCGGTATTTGATTTCTGGCTTAACGGCTGGTGGCACAAAAGGGTAAGAACCGCTATCATAGAATAGGGGGCTTACCCGTTTCCGAACGAGCAAATGAATCGGGAAGGGAGGAATGGAAATGGGGAACCGGCTCTTTATGCTGCTCGTCCTTCCGTTCCTTCTTTTTTATGCCATGCCGGCTGCGGCGGCGGAAAAAGAAGAACGGACGTGGCAAGATGAAGCCATTTATTTCATTATGGTCGACCGGTTTAACAATATGGATCCGACAAACGACCAGAACGTGAATGTGAACGATCCGAAAGGGTATTTCGGCGGCGACTTGAAAGGGGTGACGGCGAAACTCGATTACATCAAGGAGATGGGATTTACCGCCATTTGGCTGACGCCGATTTTTAAAAACATGCCGGGCGGTTATCATGGCTATTGGATTGAAGATTTTTATCAAGTCGATCCGCACTTTGGCACGCTGGGCGATTTGAAAACACTCGTCAAAGAAGCGCATAAGCGCGACATGAAAGTCATTTTGGATTTTGTCGCCAACCATGTCGGTTACAATCACCCATGGTTACATGACCCAACAAAAAAAGATTGGTTTCACCCGAAAAAAGAGATTTTCGACTGGAACGACCAAACACAGCTTGAAAACGGCTGGGTGTATGGGTTGCCTGATTTGGCGCAGGAAAATCCAGAGGTCAAAACGTATTTAATTGACGCTGCCAAATGGTGGATTAAAGAGACCGACATTGACGGCTACCGGCTCGATACAGTGCGCCACGTGCCAAAATCGTTTTGGCAGGAGTTTGCGAAAGAAGTCAAATCGGTGAAAAAAGACTTTTTCCTTCTCGGTGAAGTGTGGAGCGACGATCCGCGCTATATTGCCGATTACGGGAAGTATGGCATCGACGGGTTTGTCGATTATCCGCTGTATGGCGCGGTGAAGCAGTCGCTTGCGAGGCGCGATGCCTCGCTCCGCCCGCTGTATGATGTCTGGGAATACAACAAAACGTTTTACGACCGACCGTATTTGCTCGGGTCGTTTTTGGACAACCATGATACCGTGCGGTTTACGAAGCTCGCGATTGACAACCGCAACAACCCGATTTCACGCATTAAACTGGCCATGACGTATTTGTTCACCGCCCCTGGCATCCCGATCATGTATTACGGGACCGAAATCGCCATGAACGGCGGCCAAGATCCGGACAACCGCCGTCTGATGGATTTCCGCGCTGATCCAGAAATCATCGATTACTTGAAAAAAATCGGCCCGCTTCGCCAAGAGCTGCCATCATTGCGGCGCGGCGATTTTACGCTGTTGTATGAAAAAGACGGCATGGCGGTGTTGAAACGGCAATATCAAGATGAAACGACGGTCATCGCCATCAACAATACGAGCGAAACGCAGCATGTCCATCTCACCAATGACCAGTTGCCAAAAAACAAAGAACTGCGCGGCTTTTTATTGGACGATCTCGTCCGCGGCGATGAGGACGGCTACGACCTTGTGCTCGACCGCGAAACGGCGGAAGTATACAAGCTACGGGAGAAAACAGGGATCAACATCCCGTTTATCGCCGCCATCGTATCGGTTTACGTGCTGTTTCTTTTGTTTTTATATTTGGTGAAAAAACGGGCAAAACGGATCAATGAATAAATGGAAAGGAGGGGGCTTATGACCGTTACGATTAAAGATGTGGCGAAAAGGGCCAATGTCGCGCCGTCGACCGTGTCGCGCGTCATTGCCGACAGCCCGCGCATCAGCGAGAAAACGAAGCAAAAAGTGCGCGCGGCGATGAAAGAGCTCGGCTATCATCCGAACTTTATCGCCCGCAGCCTCGCGAGCCAAGCGACGCAAGTAATCGGCATCGTCATGCCGAGCTCGGCCGACCAAGCGCTGCAAAACCCGTTTTTCCCGGAAGTCATCCGCGGCATCAGCAAAGCCGCCCATGAAAAGCGGTACGCCTTGCAAATGTCGACAGGGGAAAAAGAAAGCGATATTTATGAACGGGTGGTGGAGATGCTGCAAGGGCGGCGCGTGGACGGCGTCATTTTGCTTTATTCTCGTCAAAACGATAAACTGATGAAATACTTGCAAAAGCACGATTTCCCATTCGTCGTCATCGGCAAGCCGCACCAAAAGACGGAGCAAGTGACCCACGTTGACAACGACAACGTCCAGGCGGGCAAAGATGCGACGAACTACTTGATTGCCTACGGCCATGAGCGCATCGCGTTTGTCGGCGGCAATCCGCAATATTTGGTGACCGTCGACCGCCAAAATGGCTACGCCGCCGCCTTGAGTGAAGCCGGGCTGCCGTACCGCCCGGAATATGTCGTCCATGAAGAATTTTTGCAGGAAGGCGGCCAAGAGGCGATGAAAGAGCTTCTTTCTTTGCCTGAGCCGCCGACCGGGCTCGTGGTTGCCGACGATCTCATGGCGCTCGGGATGCTCAAAACGCTTGATGAAATGGGCCTCGGCGTCCCGGAAGATGTATCGATCGTCAGCTTCAACAACACGCTGCTCGCCGAAATGTCGCGTCCGCCGCTCACCTCGATCGACATCGGCATTTTCCAGCTCGGCTATGAAGCGGCGAAAAGTTTAATCGAAAAAGTCGAAAATCCAAATGAACCGATCAAGCGCATCATCATTCCCCACCGGCTTGTGGAGCGGGGGTCGTGTGCGAGGCGGTAGATGTTTCCAAGGCAGCCATCATGGCTGCTTTTTTCGGTTGTTATTTTTTATAAAGTTGAAAAAGGAAATCAATAAATTGAAGAGAAAAAGAAAAACAATGGCAAACACGGAGGTGAACACAAGATGATCGTGACCCGCGAACAGGTGAAATCCATGTGGGAAAAGTTCGTATTTCATAACGAGCTCGATCCCGATTTGCCGCCCATGATTCGAGACTCTTGGCTTCGGTCGAAAAAAGCGATGGTTGATCCGTTTCGGCCGTACGGGTGGATTAAAGAAATCGACAATGAAAAGTACCGCTCCTTGATCGATTGGTCATTGCCGTTAATGGAAGGATTGTATTCGATTGTCAAAGGATCTGGATTTTTGGTGATCCTGTGCAATGAAAACGGACAGTTGCTTTTGTCGATTGGCGATTGCGAGCCTTTAGCGAGGGCGGAAGAAATCGGATTTATCGCGGGGGCGGATTGGAGCGAGCAAGTGATGGGGACCAACGCCATTGGCACATCGATCGTCATTGATCGTCCTATTCAAGTGTTTGCTGAGGAACATTACACGAAAATATGCCAGTCATGGACGTGTTCCGCTGCCCCCATCCATGATCCCGACGGCCGAATCATTGGTGTATTGAATATGTCAGGACCCTATGAAAAAGTGCACTCTCATACGCTAGGAATGGTTGTATCAGCCGTAAAGGCGATTGAGTACCAACTAAAATTACATGAGAATGCTGAAAAAAACGTGATGATGCAACGGTTTTTGGAAGCGACAACGAACAATATGAAAGAAGGCATTTTAATCATCGATCGCGATGGGAAGATCGTAAAGGCGAACAACCAGTTAAAAAAGCTGTTCCATATACCACAACTGCAACTGGAAGAGAAAAAGCTCGACGATCTTTTCAATGATCCCTCTATCTGTTCGAACCACCCGCTTCATTTGCAAAATCAAGAGCTGCATCTAAGCGTCAAGCCTTCAAACGCGGTGCACCATGTGTTAGTTGACAAGATTCCAATTTACGAGAAAAAAGAACGAATCGGATCGATGATCATTGTAAAAGAAATTGAAAAGGTACGCCAGTTTGTCAACCACCTATCGGGAAACCAAGCGAAAATCACGTTTGCGGATATGATCGGGCAACACCCGTGTTTCATTGAGAAAATGAACGAAGCGAGGCTCGCCGCAGCGACAGATTCCAACGTGTTAATATTAGGGGAAAGCGGAACAGGAAAAGAGATGGTGGCTCAGGCGATTCATAATGAGAGCAAGCGGAGAAACAAACCGTTTATTGCCATTAACTGTGGAGGCATACCGCGTGATCTCCTTGGCAGTGAGTTGTTCGGATATGTGGACGGGGCATTCACAGGAGCGAAAAAAGGGGGAAGCGCCGGAAAGTTTGAGCTTGCCAATGGGGGAACGCTTTTTTTGGATGAGATTGGCGAAATGTCCTTGGAAATGCAAGTGTTGCTTTTGCGCGTTATTCAAGAAAAGGAAGTGATGAGAATTGGCGGGCACAAAGTGATCCCTGTTGATGTAAGAATCATCGCAGCGACCAACAAAGACCTTCGCCAGGAAGTGCAAAAAGGCAGCTTTCGCGAAGACTTGTTTTTCCGGTTGAATGTTATGCCGATTGTTCTCCCGCCGCTTCGGAAAAGAAAAGAAGATATTCCGCTTCTCGTCCGTCATTTTATTGAAAAACTGGCTCACAAACGAAATAAACCGTTTCCTGAGATACGGTCCGATTTCTTAGAGGCGCTTATGCAATACGATTGGCCAGGAAATATTCGCGAGTTGCAAAATATGATCGAACGGGTGCTGAATCAGTGCGCAAAACCGGTATTGACAGCGGCTGATCTGCCGGAAGAAATCTTTCGGCCTCTTCGCTTGCCTCAAGTTAGGGAGAACGTAGACATCTCCCGAAATGAGATAAAAAAGCAATCCATCATCGAGGCGTTAAAGCAGTGCAACGGCAACATTTCCAAAGCTGCCCGTTATTTAGGCATATCGAGAAGCACATTTTACCGGCAAATGGATAAATGGAATATTCGGTATTGACTGTCCCATTTTGTATCAAAGTGTAGCGACAAAGTGAAACAAAATGAAACACTTTGTCGCTGTTTTTGTTTAGGTTGGATCAAAAAGGCGGCTTTGGATAAACAATTTGGCGGACGAAGAAAAGGAAACAAGCGTTGGAACGATTTTTGCTTTATAGAAATGATGAAAGCGGTACCAATCAAGTGAAGGAGGAGAGAAAGTTGGCCATTTCCAAGGATCATCTTCTTTGGATGTACGAAACGATGTACAAAATTCGCTGCTATGAAGACAAAATGGCGGAGGCGTATGCCGAAGGGAAATCTCCTGTGTTTAATATCGGCGCGGGGCCGGTGCCAGGGGAAATGCATTTGGCCACTGGACAAGAACCGGCTGCGGCTGGGATGTGTGTTCACTTGAAAAAGGAAGATACGGTGACTGCCCCTCACCGTCCGCATCACCATGCGATTGCCAAAGGGGTGGATTTGAACCGGATGACAGCAGAGATTTTCGGAAAAGCCACTGGACTGGGAAAAGGAAAGGGCGGCCATATGCATTTGTTTGATCCTGACGTCAAATTTTCCTGCGGAGGGATCGTTGGGGCTGGGATTCCTCATGCCCTTGGCGCGGCGCTGGCGGCCAAGAAAAGGGGGACGGATTGGGTGGCGGTTGCGTTTATCGGCGAAGGAGCCGCCAATCAAGGGGCGTTTCATGAATCGTTAAATATGGCGGCATTATGGAAACTGCCATTCATTGTTGTCATTGAAAACAATCAATATGGAATTTCTGTGCCGAAAACGGCGTCTACAGCGGTTCCCTCGAATGATGTACGGGCTGCCGCCTATGGCATTAAAGGATATTATGTCAAAGACAACGACCCGATTGATATGTACAACGTATCGAAAGAAGCGGTTGAACGTGCAAGAACTGGACAAGGGCCGTCGATTATTGAGATTGAAACATACCGTTATTTAGGACATTTCCAAGGCGATCCGGAAGTATACCGGGATAAAAATGAAGTGACGTTGCTTCGCCAAAAAGACCCCATTATTCGCCTTCGCAACTATTTATTGAATGAATGTGGGGTAACAGAGGAGACGATTGCACAGCTGGAAAACAAAGCGACATTTGAGGTCGATCAGGCGTACGCGTTTGCGAGAGAAAGCGATTATCCCAAGCCGGAAGAGGCATTGGAAGATGTGTTTGTCTAATTTCATAGGAGAAAGGAGTTTTGCCATATGCAACAAACAAAACAGCGGCTGTTAACGGGAAATAAGGCGCTGGCTGAAGCGATTCGCCTTGAGATGGAGAGAGATCCGAACGTCTTTGTGATGGGAGAAGATGTCGGAGTATACGGCGGGATTTTTGGAGCGACAGAGGGATTGTTCCAAAAGTTTGGACCGGAACGGGTCATCGATACGCCGATTTCTGAGACCGCGTTCATCGGTGCTGCCATCGGCGCCGCTGCGGAAGGAATGCGGCCGATCGTGGAGCTGATGTTTGTCGACTTTTTTGGGGTTTGTATGGACCAAATTTACAACCATATGGCGAAAATTCCGTACATGTCCGGCGGCAGGGTGAAACTGCCAATGGTATTGATGACGGCGGTGGGAGGCGGTTACAGCGATGCCGCCCAGCACTCGCAAACGTTGTACGCCACCTTTGCCCATCTTCCTGGGATGAAAGTCGTCGCTCCGTCGACGCCATATGATTTAAAAGGGATGATGATTTCCGCTATTCGCGATGATAACCCTGTTGTCTTTATGTTCCATAAAACCTTGCAAGGGCTCGGCTGGATGGATCAGCTTGATGCTTCGGTTGGGCATGTACCGGAAGAGGCGTATACTGTGCCGCTTGGGAAAGCAAATATTGTGCGCGAGGGAACGGATATCACCATTGTCGGTATTCAAATGTCAGTGCATCAGGCGCTCGAAGCGGCCAAAAGACTTGAACAACAAGGCATTCAAGCGGAAGTGATCGATTTGCGCTCTCTTGTCCCATTGGACAAAGAGACGATCATTCAATCGGTTAAAAAGACACACCGCTTGCTTGTTGTTGATGAAGACTATCTGTCGTACGGGATGACGGCGGAAATTGCCGCGATTGCCGCTGAACATTGTTTGTATGATTTGGAGGCGCCGGTGAAGCGGATTGCGGTTCCGGATGTGCCAATTCCTTATAGCCGTCCGCTTGAACAATTTGTATTGCCAAATGCCGATAAAATTTTCCGTGAGGCGATCCAACTCGTCAATGAATAAGGAGAAGTTCGTTCCAAGGGAGGCAGCTTATGGTTGTCGAAGTGACATTGCCCAAACTATCCGATTCCCACGATGAAAGTTTCATTACGTTTTGGCACGTTTCCGAAGGAGATGCGGTGGAAAAAGGAGCCACGCTGGTGGAAGTGCAAACAGAAAAGGCCGTTTCAGAAATTCACGCTCCCGAGTCAGGAACAGTAAAAGAGATCAAAAAGAAACGAGGGGATACGGCCAAGGTCGGCGAAGTACTGGCCGTCATTGCCGTCGAAACGTTTGCTCCGGACGGCGGAGATCCGCAGACAGAGATCAAGATCACCCCACGCGTAAAAAAACTGGCCAAGGAGCTTGGCGTCGATTGGAGTACGGTCACACCGACGGGGGCGAACGGCAAAATCACGGAAGAGGATATTCGTCGTGCGGCGAGCGCGGGAAAACAAAGGACTCCTCAAAAAACATTCGTGGCTGCCCCGTCAGTGCGAAAGTTTGCCCGCGAGCAGAACGTGTCTTTAGAGGAAATCACTCCAAGCGGAAAGAACGGAAGAATATTGAAAAGCGATATTGAAGCAGCACTGTCGGTTCGGCAGCAAAAAGCAACCGATGAGGCTGCTGCTAGTGTTGAGATTGTCAAGAAGCAGGAAAGCCGGGAAAAAGTGCGCCGAGTGCCGCTGACAGGCATCCGCAAGGCTATCGCCCAAGCGATGGTGCGGTCAATGCGGACCATTCCGCAAGTCACCCATTTTGGCGAGGCCGATGCGACCCGTCTTGTTCAACATCGCCGACGGATCAAACCGCTAGCTGAGCAACAAGGGGTGAAACTGACCTATTTAGCCTATGTGGTAAAAGCACTGGCGGCGGTGTTGAAAAAGTATCCAATGCTCAACGCTTCGCTTGATGAGGAACGAGAAGAAATCGTCATTCACGAATTCATTCACATTGGGTTTGCGGTTGACACTGACCGTGGATTGCTCGTCCCGGTGATTCGTGATGCGGATCAAAAATCGTTGTTCCAAATTGCGAAAGAAATTGAAGAATTGACGGCGAAGGCGAGAGCGGGAACGATTCAAGCGGTGGAGATGAGCGGAGGGACATGCACGGTTTCGAACATCGGCTCGGCCAATGGTTCGTGGTTCACGCCGATTATTCATTATCCACAGTCTTGTCTTTTAGGAATCGGGAAAGTTGAGAAAAAACCGGTGGTCGTCGATGATTCGATTGAGATTGCTTCTGTGATGCCGCTGTCTCTTACTTACGATCACCGTCTTATTGATGGGATGATGGCTCAACACGCCTTAAATGAATGTCAAACGTACTTGTCTGAACCGGATTGGCTGCTTGTTATGTGACAAAAAACCCCGCCCCTATTCCGGGGTGGGGTGAGAGAAGAGGGGCACCTTGTAAAGAAGTAGAGGAACATCGTAGCTTTATCGTACTCATTTTTTTACAATCACGCCATATTTTTGTTAGAAAAGGTAACGTGATTTTATTAAAAAAGTTCGGCGCCAGCGGCTGCCGCGGTCAATCGCTGATGAACTTGCCGCCATTTACATGAAGCATTTGCCCGGTCATGTACGACGATTCGT
Source organism: Geobacillus thermopakistaniensis (assembly GCF_000498995.1). Lineage (NCBI taxonomy): Bacteria > Bacillati > Bacillota > Bacilli > Caryophanales > Anoxybacillaceae > Geobacillus > Geobacillus thermopakistaniensis. The sequence continues at coordinate 42,583 of NZ_AYSF01000045.1, read as the reverse complement.
CGCTCGCCAAAAAGACGTAGCACGGGGCGACTTCGCTCGGCTGGCCGGGCCGTTTCATCGGGGTGTTGGCGCCGAATGCGGCGACTTGCTCACTTTGAAAGGTGGAGGGGATGAGCGGCGTCCAAATCGGGCCTGGGGCGACGCCATTGACGCGGATGCCTTGCCCAACGAGCGCTTTGGCGAGCGAGCGGGTGAACGCGACGATTGCGCCTTTTGTCGCCGAGTAGTCGATGAGCTGTTCGTTTCCTTCGTAGGCGGTGACCGAAGCGGTGTTGATAATGGCGCTTCCGTTTTTTAAGTGCGGGAGCGCCGCTTTCGTTAGGAAAAAGTAGCCGAATACGTTCGTGCGAAACGTTTTTTCCAGCTGCGCGGCGGTGATGTTGAGAAAGTTCGGCTGTGGGTGCTGTTCAGCGGCGTTATTGACGACGATATCGAGCTTGCCGAACGCTTTGATTGTTTGTTTCACCGCCTCTTTGCAAAACGTTTCATCGCCGATGTCGCCGGCGATGGCCAAGCACCGTTTTCCTTCCTGTTCGACAAGCCGTTTTGTTTCCTCGGCGTCCTCGTGTTCGTTCAAATACAAAATGGCGACATCGGCCCCTTCTTTGGCGAAATGGACGGCGACCGCCCGGCCGATGCCGCTGTCGCCGCCGCTGATGATGGCGACTCTGTTTTCGAGCTTGCCGCTTCCTTTATAGGTGTCTTTGATGGTGATCGGCTGCGGGTTCATCTCCGTTTGCAGGCCCGGCTGGCGCGTCTGGTGTTGCGGCGGCAGCGTCGTTTGTTGCTTCGTGACCATATTTGCTCCTCCTTGGATATGTATTGTCATCATTAGTATGGGACGGAGGAGGGGAATTATGTGTCAGGTGGACATCTATGATGAAAAATATGGTGAGTCAAGAGGAGAACTCAGTTTCCTTGCCGTCCATTTAGCTCAAGATCGCAAATTTCGTGGGAATGACGGGCCTCAGCACCTTGTCAGTGAACTGAAACATGATGTTTTCCCTAAGTATGAAGGAGGGGATGATGAATGATCAAAAAGGAAGATCAGTTGATTTCGTTATTTGGGAGTATGCCTCCCAAAGGAGACCGTTCTCCGATGGATTGGAAGAGTATTCGTAGACAAGCGAAAGAAGAATGGCTGAAAAAGTTGGAGAATCGTGAACAAATAAAAACAAAAAAGTGACTGTATATCGTTCGGGTGGAGCATTCAAAGAAAAACGACAAACGAGCCGGCCGATTCGGCCAGCTCGTTTCCTGCTTATAACACATTGAAATAACGCGCTTCCGGATGGGCGAAGACGATCGCCGAAACCGATGCTTCGGGCTCCATCATATAGCCGTCGGTGAGGCGGATGCCGACATCTTCCGGATGAAGCAGGCGGAACAGTTTCTCTTGGTCTTCCAAGTTCGGACAGGCCGGGTAGCCGAACGAGTAGCGCTGGCCTTGGTATTTGGCGGCAAAGCGCTCTTCCATTGTGAAATCCGGGTCGTCCGGGAAGCCCCAACGGTCGCGCATAATTTGATGGATGCGCTCGGCGAATCCTTCGGCGATCTCGAGCGCCAACGCTTGGATGGCATGGCTTTTCAAAAATTCGCCTTCTTCCTTCCAGCGCTGGGCGAGTTCGCGGACGCCATGCCCGGCGGTGACGGCGAACAAGCCGACGTAATCCATTTCACCGCTTTCTTTCGATTTCAAATAATCGGCGAGGCAAAGATACGGCGCCCGCGGTTGGCGCGGAAAGTCGAACATCTCGAGCACTGTTTTGCCGTCAGTCGGATCGTAAATGTAAACCCGGTTGCCGTCGCTTTGCGCCGGGAAGAAGCGGTAGACGCCGGCGGGCTGAATCCAGCCATGCTCTTTCGCTTTGGCGACGAGTTCGTCGACGACCGCTTTTAACGCCAACGCTTTTTCGTCTTTCTCTTCAAGCAGCCGTTTCACTTTTCCTTTCAAGCCGAGGTGGTGGCCGAGCACCATTTGCCAGTTGACGTACGGCAACACGTGGTCAAGCGGCACATTTTTTAGCACGTGGCGCTCGAGATCGGCCGGGATGTAGACGGGAACGTCGGTCGAGACGGTCGATTTAACCGCTGTGACCACCGTCGTTTGCCGCGTTGGCTCGCTTTCGGCCGTTTCTTTTTTCTTGTAGTCAATCTCGCCCTGCTGGATTTGGTTGGCAAGGGCAAGCCCGTCCATGGCGTCTTTCGCGTACAAGACAACGCCGTCGTACTCGGGCGCGATTTTGTTTTCCGTAAATTTGCGCGTCAAGGCGGCGCCGCCGACTAAAATCGGGGTCGAGATGCCCGCTTGGCGCAAGTCTTGGGCGGTGACGACCATCTGTTGAGCCGATTTCACAAGCAAGCCCGACAACCCGATAATGTCCGGCTGATGTTCGCGCACCGCTTCAATGAGTTGTTGCGGGGCGACTTTAATGCCGAGGTCGATCACCTCGTAGCCGTTGTTGCTTAGAATGATGTCGACCAAGTTTTTGCCGATGTCATGCACATCGCCTTTGACGGTGGCGAGAATGACTTTTCCTTTTGTGCTTCCTTCTTTCTTTTCCATATACGGCTCTAAAAAGGCGACCGCTGCTTTCATCACTTCCGCGCTTTGCAATACTTCAGCGACGATGAGCTGGTTGTTGTTGAACAGCCGCCCGACTTCATCCATGCCGGCCATGAGCGGACCGTTGATGATGGACAGCGGATCGGAGTAGGTCTCAAGCGCCTTTTCCAAATCGGGAATGAGCCCGTCTTTCGACCCTTCAATAACGTAGCGGGCGAGCCGCTCTTCCAAGCTCAAGTTCGTCTGCGCCGGTTTGGCGGCGGTGATTTTGCTTCGGTAAAATTCGATAAAGGCGTTTAATGTTTCGTCGTTTGTGTCAAAAAGAAGCGCCTCGGCCATTCGCACTTCTTCTTCCGGAATCGAAGCGAACCGCTCGAGCTTCTCGGTGTTGACAATGGCGTAATCGAGCCCGGCTTGCGTGCAATGGTACAAAAAGACCGAGTTCAGCACTTCGCGCCCGGCCGGCGGCAAGCCGAACGAGACGTTGCTGATGCCGAGCATCGTTAAGCAATGAGGCAGCCGCTCTTTAATGAGGCGGATCCCTTCGATCGTTTCTTTCGCCGCACCGATGTATTGCTCATCGCCGGTGCCGACCGGGAAGACGAGCGGGTCGAAAATGATGTCGCGCTCAGGCACGCCGTAGCGGTTCACGAGCAAGTCATACGAACGCAAGGCGATCTCGAGCTTTCGTTCGGCGGTGACCGCCATCCCTTGTTCATCGATCGTCCCGACCACAACGGCGGCGCCGTAGCGGTGTAGCAGCGGCACGACATTGGCAAAGCGCTCCTCGCCGTCTTCCAAGTTGATCGAGTTAATGATCGCTTTTCCTTGCGAATAGGTGAGGGCGCGTTCAATGACGCGCTCGTCGGTTGAATCGATGACAAGCGGCACTTTCACTTTTTTCACGACTTCGCGGACGAACTGCTCCATGTCATGGAGTTCGTCGCGGTCTGGGTCGGCGAGGCAAATGTCGATGACATGGGCGCCGCTTTTCACTTGGGCGCGGGCGATTTCCGCCGCTTCTTCGTATTTCCCTTCGGCGATGAGGCGCTTGAATTTGCGCGAGCCGATCACGTTTGTCCGCTCGCCGACAAAGAGCGGACGCATCGTTTCATCATAGATGAGCGCCTCGATGCCGGAAACGGCGTGGACATCAAACGAAGACGGAATCGCCCGCGGCGGGAGATCACGCACCGCTTCGGCAATGGCGCGGATATGATCCGGCGTCGTGCCGCAACACCCGCCGACGATGTTGATCCATCCCTTTTCGGCAAAGCGGCGGATTTTCTCTGCCAGCATATTCGGCGTTTCATGATAGTGGCCTTCCTCATCCGGCAGACCGGCGTTCGGGTAGCAGCTGACCGCCGTGTCAGCGAGCGAGGCGAGCGTGCGCAAATGGTCGGTCATAAACTCCGGACCGGTTGCGCAGTTTAAGCCGACGGCGATCGGCTTCATATGGCGCACCGAGATGAAAAACGCATCGATCGCCTGCCCGGCGAGCGTCGTGCCCATCGGTTCGATCGTGCCGGAAATCATGAGCGGCACGCGGCGGCCGACCGCTTCAAACGCCTTCGAAATGCCGAGAAAACCGGCTTTGACATTCAGCGTATCTTGGCACGTCTCGAGTAGGAGAAGGTCGACGCCTCCTAAGAGCAGTCCGCGCGCTTGTTCTTCGTAGGCGGCGACGAGTTCTTCAAACGTTGCGCCGCCGGTCACCGACAACGTTTTCGTCGTCGGCCCCATCGAACCGGCGACAAAGCGCGGCCAGTCCGGGGTGGAGAACGACTCAGCCGTTTGTTTGGCGAGTTTGGCCGCTTCGATGTTCAGCTCAAGCGCCAAATGACCGAGGCCATATTCGTCAAGCACGATGCGTGTCGCTCCGAACGTGTTCGTTTCAATGATATCAGCACCGGCTTCTAGGTACGCTTCATGAATGCGGCGGATGACATGCGGGGCGGTGAGGGTCAAATATTCGTTGCACCCTTCATACGCCTCGCCGCCAAAGTCGGCGGCCGATAGGTTGGCGCTTTGGATCATCGTGCCCATGGCGCCATCGATGACAAGAATTTTTCTTTGCAGTTGCTGTTCTAAGGTGACGTTAGCCATGAACAACCTTCCTTTCTTTGGCGGCCGCTTCTTTTTCGTGAATGTAGCGGACAAGCTCGACCGTCATGTCGTAGCGCAAGAACGGCGTGATCAAATAAATGCCGTTAAACAAATCAAACGCAGCGTCAATGAGCGATTTGGCGATAGCGATGCCTTCCTTGGCTGCTTGCACCGGGTCGCCGCCGCACGCCGCCATGCGGGCGCGAATCTCGTCAGAGAGCGTAATGCCCGGCACTTCATGATGCAAAAAGTCGGCGTTGCGCGCGCTCACAAGTGGCATAATGCCGATGTAAATCGGCGTGTCAAGATGCTTGGTCGCTTCGTGCACTTCAACGATTTTCTCTTCCGAGTAAATCGGCTGGGTCAAGAAATAGTGGGCGCCGCATTGAATTTTTTTCTCCATTCGCTCAACTGCTTTATCCAAATGGCGGACGTTCGGGTTGAACGCAGCGCCGATCGAGAAGTTCGTTTTTTGCCCAAGCGGTTTGCCCGAGTACGACAGCCCTTCGTTAAACTGGCGGATCAAGCGGATCAAATCGAACGATGATAAATCATACACCGACGTTGCTCCTGGGAAGTCGCCGATTTTCGACGGGTCGCCGGTAATGGCGAGCACGTCGGTGATGCCGAGCGTATGCAAGCCCATCAAATGCGACTGCAAGCCGATCAAATTGCGATCGCGGCATGTAATATGCACAAGCGGGCGGATGCCGAGCTGCTCCTTGATGATCGTGGCGACAGCGGCGTTGCTGATGCGCGGCGTGGCGAGCGAGTTGTCGGCCAACGTCAGCGCATCGATGCCGGCGTCATGGAGCGCTTTCGCCCCAGCAAGAAACTTGTCAATCCCCAATTTTTTCGGCGGATCCAGCTCCACAATGACCGAGCGGCGCGTGCGGGCAAGCTCGGGAAGGGGAGATGGGGCGGGCCGATCCGCTTGCACTGATACAGACACCGCGCGCCGTTTCACCGTTTTTTCCGTCACCGGCGTTCGGTCGGAGAGCGCTTTTGCCATCGCTGCGATATGCTTCGGCGTCGTGCCGCAGCACCCGCCGATCAAGCGCACCCCTTGGTCGCGGAACGCTTTGGCTGTTTCCTCGAAATATTCAGCGTTCGTCTCATAGACAAGCCGGCCATCGCGGTAATCCGGGAGGCTCGCGTTCGGATACGCCGACAAAAATGCCTGCTTCGGCAGCGGCACTTCCTCGAGCGACCGAAGCATATGATATGGACCGAGACGACAGTTCAGTCCGACGACATCGGCCCCGAGCGCCTCTAGGCGGGCAAGGGCGTCCGCGAGCGGCGTGCCATCTTGCAAGACGCCGACTTCATGGAGCGAGACGTGAGCGATAATCGGCAAGTCGGTCTCTTTGCGGGCGATGGCAAGCACCGTCTCCAACTCTTCCAAATCGTAATACGTCTCGAGCAGCACGCCGTCGACTCCTTCAGCCAGCAGGACAAACAGCTGCTCGCGAAACGTCCGTTTCACTTCTTCGAGCGTGACGACGCTTTTGTTTAACGTGCGCAGCCCCCCGATCGTCCCGAGCACGTACGCCCGCCCGTTCGCCGCTTGCCTGGCGAGCCGCACCGCCGCGCGGTTGATGGCCGGCACCTCATCTTCAAGGCCGTAGCGGGCGAGTTTCACATAGTTGGCGCCGTATGTATTCGTCTGAATGACGTCGGCGCCCGCGGCGATATACGCTTCATGAATATGGACGATTTCATCTGGATTGGATAGATTCAATTCTTCAAAACAACGGTCAATGCCGTGCGAATATAAAAGCGTTCCCATCGCCCCGTCGGCGATGAGAATGCGCTCTTTCAACTTATCCAGCAATCCCACGTTCGATTCCCCCGTTTCTCCGTAGTAAAAGAAAAAAGCCTTCTATAAGAAGAAGACTTTTCATTCGCTTCTTCTTATCTTCCAGGCTTCCGCCTGTCTGGATTTAGCACCTTGGCCGCGGGCCAGGTTGCTGAGGGTTCACCGGGCCAGTCCCTCCCCCTCTCTTGATAAGAATGTCCGTATGCAATTGTGCGGCAGCGTTTTGATGATTACTATATAATTTAATGTATTTTTCGAAATTATTCAATACGGTGAAGCGAGGAAATTTCAAAAAAGAATTTCTCGGATCAACGGAGAAGCTCTTTTCCACATTGGGGGCAAAATTGGAAATTGTGCTGCACATGCCCGCCGCAATGAGGGCAATGCTTGTTTGGCTGTTTATGGCTTCCAAATCGGACGTTCAGCGGGTCGGGCTCTTCCTCGCTGTCGACAATGTCCAATAAGGACATGCGTTGTTTTCCCGTCGCATTTTTGTAATGGTAAAACGCTTGAAATACGCCGATGGCGATGACGACAAGGCCGAAAAACGGAAAAAAGCGGGCGGCGGGAAACGGCGAGTCCGCGGTGATGGAGAATGCCATCACCATCCAAAAGATGCCGAACAACACAGCGGCGATGCTGCCGAAGAGTCCTTGCATCGACGGACCGCGGCCGGGTTTGATGCTTTTCAATTTCATTCCTCCCTAACAGAATTCATAGATATATTATAATAGAAAAAATTGGTTTTTTCCATGTTCACATAGAAACGTTTGAGCCGATAGAGGCAAAAATATTAGATTTTTAATTGGATTTATTTTTCAATACCTTGATTATGTCTTGTAAGAGAGGAAAACGGGCGGTATGTTGCCTTATCAATTGCATCATCGACCATTTTTCGCTTCTTAAGCATTGGCATGGGTGGGAAGACCGTTCAACGATCGTTTTGTCATTGCACTTTCATTGTCTCTATGTTCTAATTAGGAATGATGGAGATGAAGAAGACGGGGGGCTGAAAGTGAACGGAGAAATCATCCGCTTCGAGCGAGTGACGAAGGAATACGACGGCGCAGCCGTACTGGATGATGTCAGTTTTGCGATGGAGCGCGGGAAGTTTTATACGCTGCTTGGACCATCGGGTTGTGGGAAGACAACGATTTTGCGGCTGATTGCCGGGTTTATCGAGCCGACGGAAGGAACGATTTATTTCCACGGAAAGCCGATTCAAAACGTCCCGCCGAACAAACGGCAAGTCAACACTGTTTTTCAAGACTATGCATTGTTCCCTCATCTCGATGTGTTTGAAAACGTTGCGTTTGGTTTGCGCGTGAAAAAGATGAAAGAAACCGACATTCGCGAGAAAGTGAGGGAAGCGCTTCGGTTTGTCAACTTAGACGGCTATGAGCGCCGCCGCATTCAAGAAATGTCAGGCGGCCAGCGTCAGCGCGTCGCCATTGCCCGGGCGATTGTCAATGAACCTGAGGTGCTGCTCTTGGATGAACCGCTGTCAGCCTTGGATTTGAAACTGCGCACGGAAATGCAGTATGAACTTCGTGAATTGCAGCGCCGATTGGGCATTACGTTTATTTTTGTCACGCATGATCAAGAAGAAGCGCTGGCGATGTCCGATTACATTTTTGTTCTGAATAAAGGGAAAATTCAGCAGTTTGGGACGCCGAAAGACATTTACGACGAGCCTGTCAATCGATTCGTCGCCGATTTCATTGGCGAATCGAACATTTTGTCAGGGCGCATGATCGACGATTTCCTCGTCGAATTTGCCGGCAAACAGTTTGCGTGTGTTGACCGCGGCTTCGCGCCAAACGAACCGGTCGATGTCGTCATCCGCCCGGAAGATTTGGAGCTCGCGGCGCCGGAAGACGGGCAGATCGTCATCCGCGTCGATTCGCTCTTATTCCGCGGTGTCCATTATGAAATTTGCGGCTATGACGAAAACGGCAACGAATGGCTTGTCCATTCGACGAAAAAGGCCGAAGTCGGGGAAACGGTCGGCCTTCGTTTTGAACCGGAAGCGATTCACGTCATGCGACTCGAAAAGGAGGATGAGGACGCATGACGGAACGGGCGTGGCGGAACTGGTATTTAATCCCTTATGGCATTTGGCTTGTGCTGTTTGTCGTGGCCCCGATTGTCTTTTTGGTGTATGAATCGTTTTTGGATCTTGACGGCCATTGGACGTTGTCCAACTACAAATCCGTGTGGACGCCCATTTATTTGAAAATGATGGCGTATTCGTTTTGGTATGCGTTTTTAATCACGCTTGTGTCGCTGCTCATCGGCTATCCGACCGCCTATTGGCTGACGAAGACGCGGCACAAGCAGCTATGGCTGTTGTTGCTTATTTTGCCGATGTGGGTGAATTTGCTGCTGAAGGTGTATGCGTTTTTAGGGCTGTTCGGCACGTACGGGCTGGCCAACGCTTTGTTGAAAGCGCTGGGCGTCGGGCCGCGGCAGCTGTTGTTCACCGATTTCAGTTTTGTCTTTGTGTCGGTGTACATTTTTATTCCGTTTATGGTGCTGCCGATTTTCAACGCGCTGGAGGAGCTGCCGCCATCGCTTGTCGATGCCGCCCGCGATTTGGGCGCTTCGGCTTGGACGACGTTCCGCCGCGTCGTCTTTCCGCTCACGCTTGGCGGAGTGAAGGCCGGCTGCCAAGCGGTATTCATCCCGGCGCTGTCGCTGTTTATGATTACACGCCTTGTCGCTGGCAACCGCGTCATTACGCTCGGCACCGCCATTGAGCAGCATTTTCTTGTCACCCAAAACTGGGGGATGGGGGCGACGATCGCTGTTGTGTTAATGATCGCCATGGCGGTCATCGTCATCCTGACAGGAAGCGGAAGAAAAGAGGGAAGCCGATGAAACGGATGCAGGCGTGGGGACGTGTGTACTTGTTAGTCGTGTTTGCCGTGATGTATATGCCGATTGTGTATTTGATGTATTATTCTTTCAACAGCGGCGGGGCGATGCACGATTTTCAATCGTTCACGCTCAAGTGGTACCGCGACGTGCTGTCCGACGACCGCTTGCTCATCATCGTTTTGAATACAATCGTCGTTGCGCTGCTGTCGGCGGCGGTTGCGACGATACTTGGGGTCATCGGAGCGCTCGCCGTTTACTATGTCAAGCGGCAGCGAACGAAAAACGCTCTTCTCGCCCTCAACAACGTGCTGATCGTCAGCCCCGATGTCATCATCGGCGCTTCGTTTTTGCTGCTGTTTACAATCGCTGGCATCAAGCTCGGCTTTACGTCCGTGCTGTTGTCTCATATTGCGTTCAGCGTGCCGATTGTCGTGTTGATGGTGCTGCCGAAACTGGAAGAAATGAGCCCGACGCTGATTGATGCGGCTAGAGATTTAGGAGCCAGTCATTGGCAAGTGCTGTCCGGTGTGGTGCTGCCGTTTTTGGCTCCGAGCATATGGGCGGGCTTTTTCATGGCGCTCACGTATTCGCTCGATGACTTTGCCGTGACCTTTTTTGTCACGGGAAATGGGTTCTCGACGCTGTCCGTGGAAATTTATTCGCGGGCGCGCCAAGGCATTTCCTTGTCGATCAACGCATTGTCGACGCTTCTGTTTTTATTTACCATGTTGCTCGTTATCGGCTATTACGTGCTTAGCCAAAAAGGCGGCCGCTTGTACGGGATAGGGGGGCGAAAGTAGGTGAGACGGCTTGTCCAAGGATTTGCGGCCGTGTTTATCGCCGCGTTCGTCCTGATGTTTGTCACTCATCGGCTGAACGAAGCGGAAGGGTACGGCGGAGGCAAAACGGTGACGGTCTACAACTGGGGCGATTACATTGACCCCGCGCTCATTCGCGAATTTGAAAAAGAGACAGGGTGGAAAGTGATTTACCAAACGTTTGATTCCAATGAGGCGATGATGGCGAAAATCGCCCAAGGCGGGGCAACGTTTGACGTCGCCGTTCCATCCGATTACGCCATCAGCAAAATGATCGAAGAAAAGCTGCTTCTGCCGCTTGATTACCGAAAGCTTCCCAATTTGCAATATATCGAGCCGCGGTTTCTCAACTTGTCGTTTGATCCGCACAACCGGTATTCCGTGCCGTATTTTTGGGGGACGGTCGGCATCGTCTACAACCGCGAGATGCTTGGCGGCAAGACCATCACAAGCTGGAACGACTTATGGGATCCAAGCTTGCGCAATCAAATTTTGCTTGTCGACGGGGCGCGCGAAGTGATGGGGATGGCGTTAAACAGCCTCGGCTATTCGCTCAATGACACGAACAAAGCCCACTTGCAAGAAGCCAAGCGGAAGCTCGATCGGCTCATGCCGAACGTGAAGGCGATTGTCGGCGATGAAATCAAGCTGCTGCTTGCCAATGAAGAAGCAGCCATCGGCGTCGTCTGGTCGGGCGATGCGGCCGAAATCATCGCGGAAAACGACAAGCTCGACTATGTCGTGCCGAAAGAAGGCTCCAACTTATGGTTTGACAACATGGTCATTCCGAAAACAGCGAAAAACATCGAAGGAGCGCACGCGTTCATCAACTTTATGCTCGACCCAAAACACGCGGCGCAAAACGCCGAGTATGTCGGCTATTCGACGCCGAATAAAAAGGCGCTTGCCTATTTGCCAAAAGACATCGCGGGCGATCGGCGCTTTTACCCCGATTTGGATTCAGCTGGGCATCTCGAAGTGTACGAAAACTTAGGGAAACACATGCTCGCCTACTACAACGAACTGTTTTTGCAGTTTAAGATGCAGCAAAAGTAACCATATAGATGCAACGAAATCGTTTCACATATCCTTGACGGAAAAAGTGGCTTATCCATTTTTGACTGTCGAAGGCAAGCCACAGGCTTGCCTCCGTCACGCTTTAGCGTGACGGAAGACCGAACAACGACTCGCTTCACAGACCCATTCATGGGTCTGGAAGCGGCGTTGTTTGGTCACTCGACAGTCGGATGCAATGACCGGTAAAAACGAAAAGTGTTAAAGCTTTACATTGCATCTATACAATCAGAGCAGGCGCCGCCCTCTGCAATAGGGAGATGGGCGCCTGCTTGGCGTTTGCGTAAAGGGTTGCGCCGCTTCCCTAGCGCGCGGGAACGAAGAAGCCCATGGGCGGCTTCACATACAAGAAGGGATCGGACGCAGGGAAGAAGAATAGAAAGACATGATATGATGAAAAAGAGGAGGTGGGAACGTTGCCCAATCATTTGCCTATGGAAGAAAATGTGATGGATATGCTCATCGGCGGCTTTTCGGTTGTGATGTTGATCGCGGTTGCGACAATCGTTTTTCTTTGGCGAAGGAATCGAGAGGGGCGGGCGTTTCTGTGGATATTGGCCCATTTCTTGTTGCTGTCTCTGGCTGTTTCATTTGCGCTGAAGGCGATTTCCTTTGATCTTACCCATGTGCAGGCATCTGAAGAAATCTCCCTCCTTCTTGGCAAGGCGGGGCTGGCGTGGGGAGTGGGGATGGTTTGTTTGTTGGTCGGCATTGTGAAACTTTCCAGACGATGACTGCGATCCCGATAGGTATGATTGGGAAGGAACAACAAACAACAAAAAGAAGCCATCCACCTTTATCGGCTGACGGTTCCGAGGGGCGGATGGCGTTTGCATGATCATTCGAATAAGGAGTTGCCTATGTTGTTTTTCGATTTCTTGGTATGGTCAATGTTTTCCAGTTGTTTGCGTTCAGCTGTTTCGCGATATAGACGATTTGCCCGATATGATACGAATAATGGTACATTTGCCGCTCAATGGCTTCGATGACGGAATGGGGTTCGCCGCGGATCGTGACCGTCCGCAACAAATCCGTTTCTTGCAGTTCGTTCAGCGTCTGAAAGAAAGCAGACCACCCCTTTTCCCAGCAAGCCATGACTTCTTTGCGCGTATGGAAGTCGTTGATAAACTCATCATCGCGGTTTCGGTCCGGTTTTTCCCCATCCGACGACAAAAAGTCTGTCCAGCGCGACACCATATTTCCGCTCATATGTTTGACAATGATGGCGATGCTGTTGGCCTCCTCATGAAAGCAATGGAACAGCTGTTCCTCCGAACATTGGTCCATAGCCCGTTCGGCGGTCTTTTTCATGTCAACAAAGCGTGCGCGCACCACTCGCAAATATTCTTGGCCGATGTTCATTCACACACCTCCGTCAAAGAAATGCCATCTCTTTTATTCGCCGTCGATGCTGTGATTTCTTTCTATGTGACGGCAAAAAGCAAAAAAAGCAACGCCTTGGGCGGACATGACTATGGGTCATGTTTTCGAAGCAGGCGAGTGAATAATCAGATCATAGCGGCACTCTTCGTTGCCTGTGTTCATAAATTGATGTTCGCAGGCGGCGTTGTAATAAAGAGAGTCCCCTTCGTGCAAGACGTCCGTGTTATGAAACCTCCTTTGCTTTCCTTGATTGTCGAAGATGCATTCGGCATGGTCGCGAAAACATCCTCTCGATTTTCGCCGAAAGGGTGCGAAATGTGAGGGATAACGTCCGCTCTTTTATACGTAGCTTCCGATTTTTCCGTTTTTTCTCGCCCAATGCCATTGTTGCTTCAAGACCAATGAGCCCATGGCCAGCCATAATAGCGAGATGCCGAGAGCAGGAAAGAATACGGGCCATCCTTCATTCACTCCTTGCACGGCCCAAGAAAGGGGAGAAAAGTAGTTGAGAATATGAAAGGCTGTCGGCAATAAATTTGAAGATAGAAAAAAACCTGAGAAGATTAATAAATAATAAAGCAGCACCTCGGTAACGGCTCCGACTTGTTTTAAGCGAAGGGACAGTCCTAAAATGAACACACCGATTCCCGTCATCCCGATTAGGCTTACGCCGCCAAATACGACGATCTCCGTTATCATGGATAATATTCCCGAGAGAATTTCGGAAAATCCAATCATCAAAGCCGCACAGATGAAAAAGAGCACTACCCACATGGACGATAACGCGATTTCAGCGATCACTACGCCGATCAAAATTTTCCATGGAGCAGTCTTGGTGGAAAGCACTTGCTCGGCGGTGCCGAGATACGCTTCCTCGATCACCGTGTTGCCGAGCTTTGAGATCAAATGAGCGCTTAAGTACCAAAGGCTGAAACCGAACAGTTTGAGCGTCGCTTCCTTTCCGGTTTGTATCGGGCTTGCGTACAGCGTACCGAGAAAAAAGACAAATTTAATGATAAGGCCAACGGTAAAATCGAACCAATACCGACGATACTCTGCCCTTTTTTTCAAAAAGGAAGCCAATACTACATTCAAGATTTGCGGGGACAACCGACTCACCTCCTTAGACGGATAGGTTGGAACGAATAGCGGCCAAAAAATGAGTTTCAAGGTCGGCTGGAGTTGAAAAATGTTCTTTCGTGCCGCTCCAAACGATTTTTCCGCCTTGAATAAAGACAAACTTATTTCCAACGGCGTGGGCAAAAGGAATGTCGTGGGTGGTGATGAGAACGGCTTTCCACCATTGGTTTTCTTCCGTTAACATGGTTCGGATATGATGTTGCGACTCAACATCAAGGCCAAGAGTTGGCTCATCAAGGAACAAAAACGGCGCTCCTTTCATTAAGGCGATCGCAAATGCCAGTTTTTGTTTCATCCCACGTGAAAGGGTTTGGGTAAGACGCTCAGCGTATGGGGTTAGATTCAACACGGCCATCATTCGTTCGGCTCTTCGTTTTGCTTCAGCACGACTCCATTTGTTCAGCAAGCCGAAGTATAAGAGATTTTCCAAAACAGTTAAATAAGAATAGGAGTTGTCAGCTTCTTCAAATACGACCGCAATCGACTCGCGCGCTTCATCTGGATGGCGGACAACATCTACTCCATTGACATAGATGCTGCCGCTGTCTGGTGCAGTAAGCCCGATGATGCATCTTATTAAAGTAGTTTTTCCGGCTCCATTCGGCCCTAAAAGAATAAGTCGATCCCCTTCAACCAGTTCAAGGGAAACATTATGTAATACTTGGCGGTTTGGCGGATAGATTTTGTTTACGTCTTGCACGGCAATCATTTTTTTCTACCCTTTCCATTTAATAAGCTAGGGTGGTCTTGAAAAATCTTGAGGACCACCCGAAAGGATTATTACCAACTCGCTGGGACTTGAGACGGAGCATGTTTTAGTATGTCGTCACTTGTTGGAATAGGAGGGACCACAGTAAGAGAACCATGTCCTTCCAGTCGATAGAAAAGCTCTGTAGAAATACTGGTGGAAAGTTCAATAGCTATATCAATTTTGCACCACATATTAAATGGTCTATGATTTTTTCCACCCATATTCTCTTTCCCCTTTAGTGTATTATACAAAAAAACAAAAAAATGTAAATATTTAAAATTAACGTGACATTAGAAACCGATCAAAAATACACGCCAAGACAGGGATTCCGTGAGCTTGTGTAAAAAGAGGGGCGTTTTCCGTGAAGTCGTCGTCAACACCATGCTTTTTTGAGCAGTTTTACTCCAAGCTCAATATCCTCGAGCGACAAGCCGCTAAAACCGAGCTTGATCATGGGTCGGTCTGGCCGTTGGTTCACAAAATAGCGCGAAGTGGGATACACTTTTACCCCACACGATAGGGCGCGTTGAAGTAGCTGTTCTTCTGAACAATCGGAATGAACTTTGATTAACACGTATAAACCGGACTGTTCGCCAATAATGGAGATCATATCCCCAAATGCTTTTCGCAGTAGTGATGTTAAATGCTCCATTTTTCGTTTGTACACGAGGCGCATGCGTTTAATATGGCGGCCCCATTCCCCCTCCTCCATAAATTTGGCCATCGCCAATTGGCTGAGGATGGACGCGGTGCTCTCGAAAAGGCGAAACCGCTGCTGATAACGGTCCAAAAGCGACGGCGGCAACACCATGTAGCTTAAGCGAATCCCAGGCAGAAACGATTTTGAGAAATTGCCTAGATAAATGACTCTTGACGAATCAATGGAGGCAAGAGCCGGAAACGGTTTTTGCGTATAGCGAAATTCGCTGTCATAATCATCCTCAATAATATAGCCATTCACCTCGTTGGCCCATTGGATGAGCAGGAATCGCTGCTGGATCGGCATGCTGACTCCCATCGGGCTTTGATGTGAAGGGGTGACATAGATGAGCCGCGATCGCCTGTTCTCGAGCGGTGAAAGATCGATGCCGGTTTCGGAAACAGGCACCGTTTCCAGCTGAAAGCGGTGAAACAAAAACGCTTCTCTGGCGCCGTCATAACCAGGGTCTTCGACGATCACGCTGTTGAATTCATCTTTTAGAATATAGCCAAGGGAGAGAAGCATTTGCTGCGTGCTGCTTCCGATGATGATGGCGTTTGGCTCTGTGATCACCCCGCGGGATTCGAGAAGGTAGATGGCGATTTGCTTGCGCAAGCATAATTCCCCAAACGGATCCCCATAGCGGAAACATCCTTTGGCCGTCAATACTTGATTGGAAATTCTTCTCCATGCTTTAACGGGAAAATGATCGGCATCGACGGTATCGGCGCGAAAATCGACAACAACGGACGTTGCTGCTTCCCTTGCCGATTGGCGTGCAGAAATGCGGGCTTTTGGAATGAAAAGAGGTTCCACTTCATTGGCAAAATACCCTTTTCGTTTTTCCGCGCGAATATATCCTTCCGCTACCAGCTGTTCGTAAGCCATTAAAGTTGTGTTCCGGCTGACATTCAATGATTCGGCGAGTTGGCGAATGGAAGGTAGCGGCTCATTGGCTTGAATGTCGCCTTGTTCAATCAATGATTTCAATTTTTCGTAGATTTGCTTGTATTTAGGCGAGCCGTCCTTCAAGTCAAAAATGATCGTCTTCATGTTCATCCTTCTGACATGTTTATTTTTTTTGTTATTGTCACTTTTTTTATGTCAGTTTTGATTATATTATACATTGTGAAGAATGGAATGCTGTAATTGAAAAGATGGGGGAGAGGACTGATGTATATTCCGAAGCATTTTGCCATCAACGATATGTCTGTCGTCTATGAGGTGATCGAGGAGAACAGTTTTGCCACCTTGGTGTCTGTGCATCAAAGGGAGTTGTTTGCCACCCATTTGCCGCTGCTGCTCGATCGGGAGAAAGCGTGTTTGTACGGCCATTTTGCCCGTTCTAATCCGCAATGGAACGACATTCAACATCAGACGGTCTTGGCGATTTTCCACGGTCCGCATTGTTACATTTCTCCTTCCTGGTATGAAACGAACCAAGCAGTGCCGACATGGAATTATGTGGTCGTCCATGTGTATGGCAATGTGGAGCTTATCCATGATGAAGGGGAAATCATGCGGTCGCTACACGATATGGTAGAAAAGTACGAAGCGCCGGACAGCCGTTACCAGCTGTCAGAGGTCGATGCCGGGATGCTGTCCGGCATGAACAAAGGAATTCAAGCCTTCAAAATCATCATCAAGCGAATCGAGGGAAAAGCCAAGTTAAGCCAAAATCATCCTGCATACCGACAAGAACGGATCATCAAGCAACTCGAGCAAATGCCATTTGAAAACGAAAAGCGAATCGCTTCCCTGATGAAAAAGCAACAGCAGTGAAATAGAAAATGAAGGAGTGAGATGTGAGGATGGGGCTTTCGACGATCGGTGTGTTTATAGTGGCAGCCGCGGCACTGCTCATCGTCCCCGGACCGGCGGTATTGTACATTGTGTCTAGAAGCATCGGTCAAGGAACGAAAGCAGGAGTTGTAGCGGTGTTTGGCGTGGCATTGGGTGGCGCTGTCCATGTTGTCCTTGGAGCCGTGGGCGTTTCCGCGATTTTGATGACATCGGCGGCTGCCTTTACGATGATCAAATATTTAGGAGCCGTTTATCTTATCTATTTGGGAGGCAAAACGTTATTTTTTGCTTCCACCAAGGATGAGGAAATCCCGAACACGAAGGCCAAGGAGAAAACATTGGCGCAAGTGTTTTACGAATCTCTATTTGTCGAAGTGACCAATCCAAAAACAGCGCTCTTTTTTCTTGCCTTTTTTCCGCAATTTATTTCGCCTTCTGCTGGATTGGTGGCTGGTCAATTTTTGCTTTTAGGGGCGATATTTGTTGTTCTCGCCTTGCTAAATGACAGCTTGTACGCCATGTTGGCCGCGGGCATCCGCAAACGGCTGGCTGCCAAGAAAGGAAGCATGAAGGTGATGAACCGGGTGGCGGGCTGTTGCTATATCTTGTTAGGACTATTCTCCGCCTTGGCGAGCCCTTCAAAACCGTAAGAGAATGGAGGAGTGGATGATGACACGTTTTGTTGTTGAAGACGATGTTTGGGCCATATTTCCCCACGCCAAAATCGGTGTGGTCGTTGCCCAAGGGATTGACAACGGCATCAAGAATGCCAGCGTTTACGAACAAATGCTGCGAGAGGCGGAGAAAGAGGCGCGGAAATTCCTGGAGTTTGAAGAATTGAGCCGCAACCCCGTCATCGTTGTTTGGCGAGAGGCGTTTCGGCGATTCAAAACGAAAAAAGGGGCGCGTTGTTCGGTTGAAGCGCTGCTGAAACGAGTGAAAAACGGTCAGCACATCCGAACGATCAACCCGCTTGTGGATATTTATAATTCTGTTTCATTGCGTTACGGGCTTCCATGCGGAGGGGAGGATATCGACACGTTTGTCGGCGACATCCGGCTGGCGCTGGCGGATGGTCATGAACCGTTCATCCCGTTGGGAGGCGAGGAAAACGACCCGCCGTATGAAGGAGAAATCGTGTATAAAGATGACGTGGGCGCCATATGCCGCTGCTGGAATTGGCGGGAAGCCCAACGAACGATGCTCACCGAACAGACGAAGCACGCCTTCCTTTGCATCGAATCGATTGATGATACGAGGCATGAGGCGCTTCATCAAGCATTAGAGGAACTGGCTTATTCGGTACGGCACTATCTTGGCGGCACGGTGAAGATGCACATATTGGATGCCCATCATTCGGAAATATCGATAACAGATTAAGGATCCCTTCATCAGTCTTGCTTTGGTTGCTGCCGCGATCGGCCGCCTCGGCGGGGAAGGAGAAGCGATGCGCCTTGTCGAACCGATTGTCGGGGCGACATTGGTGATCATTGTTGCCGGTGTTCTGGTCGGAAGGGTGGTTGGCGTCTGATGATGGTTGCCTGTTTAAAGGTGTTCGCGGGCGGACGATGCCCGACGATTTAGAGAAAGGGGTGCATGGAGGGGAAGAAAAAAGAAGAGACCCCCTCTTTCCAAAAACGGCAATAAACTGTTGCCGAGCTTGTCCGCCCCAAGCTTGGCAGGGCGCGGCAGTAGCGGATTTCATCATAATAATATAGATGCAATCTAAAACTTTAACATTTATCGCTTTTGCTGGTCATTGCACCCGGCTGTCGGGTGGCCGAACAACGCCGCTTCCAGGTTGTTGTTCGGTCTTCCGTCAAAGATATGTGAAACGATTTCATTGCATCTATATATGCAACCACTCTTTCACAAAATCAGGAAGCGATTCGCGCCAACAGTCGCGCCACCATAATCGAAGTTTTTGCGTGCTCCATCCGGTTTCGGTCGTGCGGAGCGAATGAATGCGCCAATACATCGGCGGATGGGGGGATAGTTGAAATTTGGAAAAGCGTGAAAACCAGTCCTCTCTCTCGAAAGTGAAAGAACCGTCCTCGGCAAATGCATCTTCCTCCTCATCGTCTTTTTCCTTCGCATCGATGTGGTAGCTATGTGCTTGCTCGATGGCTTGGTCTTGATTTTTTGAAAGAATGGCTAAGGCGTTGGCCATCTGGTCGTTGCCGCCATCAAGCAGCGTCGCTCCGAGATGATCAGCGCGCACTTCCATCCACTGCACAAGCCATGAACGGAAAGCGGGATACAATAGAACGATGAGCGTCCAACCGATCAAAAACGTTGCGGCGCGATGTGTTTCCAACCAATGGGCGGCTGCTTCGTACACGCCGGCGATGATGGAGGAAATCACCATGATGAAGGCAAACTGCAACAGCTGCGCAGTTAAAACGTCCCGCTTTTTGACATGGACGGCTTCGTGGGCGATGACTCCTGCCAACGCATCGTGCGGAAGTTTCAACGTTTCCGATGTCAAGGCGATCAGCGATCGACCGATGTAAGGGCCTGCCGCAAAGCCGTTGTAGTCGCTTGACTCTGTTGTATAAACTGCAAGATGGGGCAAGCCGGCCCGTGCGCAAATGGTCCGAATGATGTGCTGGATAGGTGGATTCGTGACCGGTTTCATATCGAGAGCAATTTTCAAAACTCGATCAGAAATGAATAGGTTGATTGTCCAAAAAAAGAGAATGGCGGCGATCATGGTGATGGAATCGATTTTCCAATACGCCAGCAAGGCAAGAAGGGCGGCGTAAGCCCCCACCCCTTTGACGGCCGCGGAGAAGTACGCTTTTCCAAGCAGCCGCTTCCAATTGCTTGGATGATAAAACGGCTGGATGTGAATCTCTCTCTGCGAAGACAACGGTTTTGGAAGGATGTTCATTGATGCCAGCGATCCAGGATTGAGATACACTCGTTCCCCGTCAAACGACAGCTTCCACGTTTTTCCCATGTTGACCGTATAGTCGGCATGAGGGGAGAACAAGTGAAACAGATGGAATAGCTGCAAAATATCGGGGGCTGTATGCACTTGGATGTCAACGCACTGATCCAATGGATATCGCTTCGCCTCAACGGAAGAGATGAGATAGAGCGCATGATCGTTTTGGTCATAAAACAGGTGGAGCGAACGAAAAAGCGCCATGCGTTTGAAAAGTCCCGCCGCCATCGATAAAAAGCCGTATAAGAGAAACAGCTCCACAACGGGAGATGGAGAGCCAATCCAAAAATAAGGAATGGCGATGCCGATGAATAAGGCGGAGAAGCCGATGTCAAGCAACGCTCGCTTTTTTTCGCGTGGAACAACAATTTCTTTTGCCCCTTTCGCTTGCAGTTCGGCAATGATGTCATATGTTGGCACGCGGTTTCGTTTCGGCAGCGGGATGACTTCGTAACTGAGCCAAAACGCGCCGAGCATCGAAACAGACTGCAGCAATCCGCCTTGAACAAAACCACACCATGCCCAAACAGCTCCAATCAATGCAGCGAATAGGCGGCCGTATAAGGCTGCGTTCCATTTTTCTAACTTTTTGGCTACCCATTGGAAGGAAAAACCGAGAAGAAACGAAACGATCATCCCCCAATCAGACACACTTGCTTCCTCCCCTATAAACATCACTCTTCTATTTATGAAAAAACAGGCAGCGCGCTTCTGCCTGTTTCAGCGGTAGTTCACAAACTGCACGTCAATCGGCAAATCGGCTTCGCGAATGGCGGCGATCACCTTTTGCAAGTCGTCTTTGCTTTTGCCGCTGACGCGAATTTGGTCATCTTGCACTTGGCTTTTCACTTTCAAGCCGGTGTTTTTGATGATCGTGGTGATTTTTTTCGCGTTTTCTTTGTCGATCCCTTGGACAAGCTTGGCGCGCTGGCGCACCGTGCCGCCTGATGCCGGCTCGATTTTGCCGTATTGGATGTTTTTCGTCGCCACCCCGCGCTTAATGAGCTTGCCGATGAGCACATCTTTCAGCTGCTCAAGCTTAAACTCGTCGTCGGAGATGAGAACGAGCTCGTCTTTCTCGAGCGAAATGTCGCTTTTGCTTCCTTTGAAGTCGTAGCGCGTCTTGATTTCTTTCATGGCGATGTTGATGGCGTTTGCCACTTCCGACAAATCGACTTTGGATACGATATCAAACGAACTTTCTTTGGACATAAGCAACCTCCCGGGCGTGTGATGTACTTTCATTATAGAAAAAGGTGGGTGGGAAGGCAACAATAAGCAAGGAAGAAGACAGGCCCCCTTCCCTTTCAGCAGAAGTTCGAAGCAGCGAGCGGTTTTACTTATGTGTCAGATGAGGCGGTATATCTGAGTTATGGTCTTTTTCGCTATAAAAATCAATGTAATAATTTTTCTCCTTGCTTAATAAATATGATGACAACAGAGCAAATAGGCTCAGCATTGGGCATGTCCTGTATACAGTCGACGAAAATGAAGGTGGTTAACGTTGAAACAGCAAATAGTGAAAAAAGAAACGTTGAAAAAGCAAGTGTATGAATATTTACGTGAGGAAATTATTACAGGAGGATTTGCCCCAGGGGAAAGACTCGTAGAGGAAAAAATAGCAAAACAAATTCAAGTAAGCCGAAGTCCTATTCGCGAAGCGATCCGCATGCTCGAAAAAGAAGGACTTGTCACCGTGAATAAGGGGGGAGGGGTTGCGGTATTCAGCCCTGACATTGAAAACTTCCAGTATCTTTATGAATGTAGGGTGGTGCTTGAACCACTTGCAGCCTATTATGCTGCACAGAGAATAACGAAAAACCAAATTGAAGATCTCAGGAGGCAGCTCATTAGCATAGATGCACAACCGTTGGGGCTAAAAGAAATTCTCGAGATGAATACAAAATTCCATGAGGGGATCGTAGAAGCTAGTCGAAATCCGTTTTTAATCAGGATGATCGAACAAATTCGCGGCATTAACAGTTTGTACAGAATTGCTATCTTAAAACAAAATATGTTGCGGATGAAATCAGCCATTCAAGAACATATTCAAATATTCGAAGCCATTAAAAGAGGAGATGCAGACAAAGCAAGGGAATGCATGGAGGAACATATTGAAAGCGATTACAAGTATTATATAAGCATTTACCAAGGGAGGAAGTGAAAAAAGGGTGTCCAAGACACTGCCTCTAGAAGGCATAACAGTATTGGAAATGGGGAATTTTGTAGCGGCGCCGTTTGCTGGGAAAATCATGGCTGAATTTGGCGCAGAAGTGATTAAAGTTGAAGAACCGGTATCGGGAGATCCCCTGAGAAGCTGGCGGATTATGTACGGCCACTCTTCGATTTGGTGGTATGTACAAGCCAGAAATAAAAAATCGATTACAGTAAATTTAAGGAAAACAGCAGGCCAACAGATCATTAGAGAGCTCATCCCGAAAGTTGATGTCGTGCTGGAAAACTTTAAACCGGGAACGCTCGAAAAATGGGGATTAGGTTATGAAGAGTTAAAGAAAATAAACCCATCTATCATTATGACAAGGATATCCGGGTATGGCCAAACCGGACCTTACCGGGATAAGGCTGGATTTGGAAGTGTGGCTGAAGCGATAGGAGGATTGCGATATTTGACGGGTTATCCAGACCGCCCCCCGGTAAGGGTGGGAATCGCCATAGGGGACCTCGTTGCAGGATTGTATGCCGTGATCGGAACGTTAATGGCGTTGCGTGTCAGACAAGAAGATAGCGAAAGAAAAGGGCAGTTGATTGACGTCGCTCTTTACGAATCAGTGTTCAGTCTATTGGAAGGGGCTTTGCCAGAGTATGTGTTAAGCGGTGTTGTAAGGGAGAGAACGGGCAGCACTCTCCCAGGTGTGGCGCCATCGAATACGTATGAATGCAAAGATGGAAAGCATGTTGTTATCGGGGGAAACAGCGATAATATATTCCAGCGTCTCATGAAAACGATTGGACGTAGCGACCTTGCTCATCATCCCCAATACGCTAACAACCAAGGGAGAGCGGAACATGCTGAGTTGATTGATCAAGCAATAGAAGCATGGACGAAACAGCACACGTTGGAAGAAGTGCTAAACGCCCTCGATGAAGCATCTGTTCCGGCAGGACCTATTTATAGTATTCGGGATATTGTGAATGATATTCAGTATAAAGAGAGAGACATGTTGTTGCCGGTAAAACTAGAGGACGGGACGGAGTGCCTGTTCCCCGGCATCGTTCCAAAATTGTCTGACACTCCAGGGCAAATGAAGTGGGTCGGCCCGAAGCTAGGAGAGCACAATGAAGAGGTGTATGTAAGGGTGCTCGGTTATTCTCATGACCAACTCACACAATTGAAAAAGGAAGGGGTGATTTAAATTTGGCGGACGTCCAGATTATTGATGTAGGTCCTAGGGACGGATTGCAAAACGAACCGGCTATCGTTCCCACCGAGAAAAAGAAAAGACTAATCGAAATGCTTGTTGACTCCAACGTGAAGAAAATTGAAGCCACCTCTTTTGTTCATCCTCGAAAAGTTCCGCAAATGGCCGATGCTGAGCAAGTCATGAAGCAATGTGCAACGTTTGGTGAAATCGAGTTTGTGGCGTTAATCCCAAACAAAAAAGGATTCGAGCGGGCGAAGCAAACAAATGTATCTGAGGTGAACTGGGTAACAGCCGCCACTGAAACATTCAATTACAAAAACATCGGAATGAGCATCGACGAAAATTTCGCGCAGTTCAAAACGATTGTTCAAGAAAGCAAGGCATTGAATATAAAAATCTGTTTTTCCATAGCGGTAAGTTTTGGTTGCCCTTATGAGGGAGAAGTAGCCCCAGCAAAAGTTATATCCTTGGTGGAACGTGCGGTGGAAGCTGGGGCTGACCGAATCGGGATCGCTGATACGATCGGAATCGCAACTCCTAAACAAGTCAAACAACTGCTCACTGAAGTGATGCAAGTGGCGCCATCCATTCCTATTGCGATTCATCTCCATGATACAAGGGGGCTGGGATTGGCCAATGCTTATGCGGCATTGGAAGCGGGTGTGAACATATTTGAAACGTCTGTCAGCGGCATAGGGGGATGTCCTTTCGCCCCAGGAGCGGCGGGCAATTTAGCAACCGAAGATTTGGTTTATGTGCTTGAACGAATGGGGGTTAGAACAGGAATTGACTTTGAAAAATTGCTGGCGGCGGCTGACTTCGCTGCTAGTCTTACATCCAATCAACCATTAGGGAGAATAAGACAAGTAGAAAAAAGGGGGAATTGCAAATGAGAAAACGAGCGTTGTTTGTGGGAGCTTTATTGACTGCTTCCATTCTGTTAAGCGCATGCGGCAAAAGTTCTTCCAAAGCGGAACCACAACCAAATAAAGGTGAGGAAAATGGATATGAACCTGTCACCATCAGGCTGGCTTACAATCTTCCGCAAGATCATCATATTTCCATTGGCGTCGAAAATTTCGCCAAAACGGTGACAGAAAAATCAGGAGGCAAGGTGAAGATTCAAGTATATCCTGCTGGGCAATTGTTGAGTGATAAAGAGATGAATCAAGCCATACTAACCGGAGGGGTGGAGATGGGGGTCAACTCCTCAACACTGTGGGCTTCTACAGTTCCCGCAATGGGGATTTTTGATGTCCCATACGCTTTTCCTAACCATGAAACAGCTGGTAAAGCGCTGTCCGGAGAGTTGAGAGAAAAGTTGAACAAGGCGATGGAGGAAAAAGGGGTAAAAGTTCTCATGTATGCCGATTATGGCTATGCACAGTTTGCCAACAACGTCAGACCGCTTAAGTCACCTGAAGACTTTAAAGGATTGAAAATACGCAGCATTGGCGACATTCCATCCGAAATGATCAAGGCTTATGGGGCATCACCGGTATTTTTGGGAGCAGGGGAAGTCTATACAGCCCTACAAAGAAAAACAATTGATGGAGCGACATCAGGGACGACAGCGATGCTTCAACGGCATTACGATGAGGTCGCTAAGTATTTAACGATAAACAATTATTCCTACTTGGAGTTCATCCTTGCGGTCAATAAAAACTTTTGGGATCGGCTTCCTGAAAAAACAAAAAATCTCTTAACCGAGACTGCACAGCAAACGGAGCAATGGATTAGGGCGAAAGCGAAAGAAGAGGATGAACGAACAGCTAAAGAGTTGGAGAAAAAAGGGATGGAAGTGTACGTTGTTCCCGAATCGGATCTTCCAAAATGGAAAAAGGCTGCCCAACCGGCAAGGGAAGTATATATTGAGCGAGCTGGGGATTTAGGCAAGGAGCTGCTTGATATGGTGGAAAACATCCAGTAAGTAGGAGGAGACGGGGGAGGGAAAGCTCCCTCCCTTATTGGTTAAGGAGGTCAAGGATGAGGGGGTTATATCATTTCTTAGATCGTTTGATCCAAGCAGGCGGGGCGATAGCGGGAATATTGATCATATTAACCACAGGTATGACAACGTTTGACGTTATCGCTAGGTCGGTGTTTAACCGACCGACTACTTGGGCTACAGAATTATGCATATACGCTATTATTGGAAGCTGTTTTCTCGGTTCTGCCTATACGTTGAGAACATATTCCCATATTACGGTTGATTTGCTAATCAATCTTGTGCCGCGCAAGGTGCAAAAAATATTGGCGTATATTTCAAATGTATGTGGATTCGTTTTCAGTCTTATTTTTACGATTTACAGTGTAGAACATGTTTTCAACACATATGAACTAGGGACAACTTCATCATCATTATTGAGGATTCCTATGTACCTTCCAGAAATGTTTCTCCCGATCGGCGGTTTGCTTCTTTGTTTTGCTTTTATATTGCAAATCGTAGACGGAGAAGCGCAAAAGGGGGATGGGCATTTATGAATACGGCGTTTTTCCTCGGTGGAATGGCTGTACTGCTATTGATAGGAGTGCCTGTCGCGTTTGCGCTCGGTTTATTGGCAGTTGGCGGCATGTATCTGTTCAATGGCGGAACGTTTTCTTTTTCACAAATTCCGATCATTTCTTACAAATCATTGGACGATTTTACATTGACCGCCTTGCCGATGTATGTTTTAATGAGCCAAGTTTTAGTAGTGAGCGGCGTTGGACGCGATTTGTATGAAATGGCGAGCAAGTGGTTCAGGCATCTGCCCGGGGGGTTAGCGATTGCCACATTGTTCTGTTGTGCTATTTTCGCGGCGATTTCCGGCTCGAGTGTAGCCACTGCCGTGACTGTTGGGGCAGTCGCGCTTCCGGAAATGACAAAGCGGGGATATGATAAAAGAACAGTTCTTGGTCTGTTGGCTGCCGGGGGAACATTAGGCATTCTGATTCCTCCGAGCGTGCCGATGATTATATACGGTTCCGTGACAGGAGAATCGATTGGGAAACTGTTTGTTGCTGGAATTGTTCCGGGAATATTATTAACGATGGTATTCATGATCTATGCTTCATGGAAGACGCGCCACATAAAGGAAAAGCCTGCGACATGGGTGGAGAGATTCGAAGCGTCGAAAAAGGCCATATGGGGACTTATACTGCCCATCATTGTCATAGGAGGAATTTATACAGGAATCTTTACCCCTACGGAAGCGGCTGCCATCGGGGCTATGGCCAGTATTTTGATTTCCATTTTCGTATATAAAAATTTCACGACATCTAATATTAAAACAATTGTCTTATCAACTGTCAAAATGAATGCAATGATTTTAATGATTATTGTCGGAGCTATGCTTCTTGGGTACATTATGACTATATTGCAGATTCCGCAGACCATTACTCAATTCGCCACTTCACAACAAGTATCTCCTTGGGTCATTTTCGTTTTAGTGAATATTGTGTTGCTTATTTTAGGTTGTTTTCTCGAAACTATATCGATCCTTGTAATTACACTGCCTATTTTGTACCCCATTATAAAAGCTTTAGGGTTTGACCCCATTTGGTTTGCGGTTGTTATGGTCGTCAATATGGAGTTAGCTCTTATTACACCGCCGGTAGGGCTGAACTTGTTTGTTTTGAAAGGACTGGACAAGACGAATACGATTGACGAGATCGTGAAAGGCGTAGTGCCTTACGCTCTCATTATGATGCTGTTTATCGTTGTGCTGGCCGTTTTTCCGGAATTGACAACGATTCTTATAGACCGTGTGAAATAGGCAAAATAGCTGAAGCTGCCTACATTTGAAGATAGGCAGCTTTTGTTGTGATTTATAAATGATCCGTCTTCTTCGAATACGCGAACTTCCCGGCTTCGCGGTTTTTCTCGCGCATCATGTTTTTCTCATGGCGCTTCGCTTGGTTGTCGCGCGCTTTTTTGTCGTTGTCGCTCGTGTTTGGCATCGGTAGCCCTCCCTTGTTTCGATCGTCCATCATTAGTATGCGGTAAATGGAAATGAACTATATGGAAATAGGGGAAGGTAGTTTGTGGAAAGATAAATTGAGAATTTTTCTTAACAAATGGTTCGCTTCAGAGTATAATTAAGTACAAAAATAGAGATAAATGTTTGTAATAGGGTAGATATAGGTGTTTAACGATCATTTTTTATCTAAAATGTTCGTAAAGGGGAATGAAAAATGAAACGAAAACCGTTTGTCCCCTTCAAGCTTCCTCTTAGCGAAGATGTCGTGAATCAAATGCGTTTTCTTCGCGAATTGATCGAAGCGAATAAGGCGATGGTTGAGTATCAAACGATGCTGCGGCATTCAAAGCTGCATCCGCGATTTCTGCTCAGGCCGATCATGCTGAAGGAGGCGGTGCAGTCGACGAAAATTGAAGGGACACAAGTGACATTGGATGAAGTGATGGAGACTGAAGCACAAAGCAGAAAAGCGAACAGCGATGTGCGAGAAGCATTAAACTATTATGAAGCATTAGTGGCAGGGATGAATGCGCTGAAAGAGATCTCCATTTCGACTCGGTTGTTTAAGCAGTTGCATCGAATTTTGTTGTCAAACGATGTACGCGGATCCCATCGGTCGCCAGGGGAATTCCGAAGGGTGCAAAATTTCCTCGGTCCGGAAGGATGCACGATTGAAACAGCCGCTTACATTCCTCCGGAGCCGCATCTTGTCAATGAGTATATGTCAAATTTAGAGAAATACATTCATGAACCGAACGATGATTATGATGAATTAGTGAGAGTAGCCATAATTCATGCGCAGTTCGAAACGATTCATCCGTTTCTTGACGGAAACGGTCGGATTGGAAGAATTTTGATTCCACTCTATTTGTATAGTAAAGGTGTTATTGATTACCCGAACTTTTTTGTCAGCGATGTGCTTGAACGGGATAAGCACAAGTATTACCGCTATTTGAATGATACCCGCTACAAAGGCGACTGGACGCAATGGATTCAGTTTTTCTTGCAATGCGTCCATTTACAAGCGAAACAAAATGTTCGATTGATTCAAAAAGTAAACGATTTGTATGAAGAAGATTTGGAAAAGGCAAGTGCGCTTGTGAACAGCCATAATATTCGAACCGTTGTCAATGTCATGTTCCAGCACCCGATTTTTACCGCGAACATGATGGCGGAGTTGACCGGTTTGCCGGAAGCGACGGTTCGGCGCTATTTGAATCGGTTTGAGGAACAGCAACTCATTTTCTCGGATGGCCGGATGCGGTCCAAAACGTACTACTACTACAACCTTCTTGATCAACTTCGGTGATGAGGACAGGCGCCTGTGTTGTGCAGGCGCCCGTGTTTTGTCCGGCGGGAAAGGCGTCAGATCTCAATATATTTGTTCAGAAAAAAGAGGGCAATCGTCCCCGGTCCGGCGTGTGCGCCGATGGCGCTGCCGATGTCGGAGAGGAAAAAGTGCGTGCAGCCGTGCGTTTCTTCGATCATTTGTTTCAGCTCCAAGGCGGTTTCTTCGTCATCGGCATGGCTGATGCCGATCGTTTGCTTTTGCAGATCGTTGCCGCGCTCGCCCATCAACTCGACCATGCGTTTCAACACTTTTTTCCGCCCGCGCAGTTTTTCAAGCGGAATAAGCGCCCCGTCTTCGACATGGAGAAGCGGTTTGATGTTGAGCAAACCTCCGAACGCCGCGGCGGTTTTGCTGATGCGGCCGCCGCGCGCGAGGTAGTCCAAGTTGTCAACGGTGAAAATGTGTTCCATATGGCGGCAATACGCCTCGATCGTTTCACAAAGCAAGTTGTACGGTGTGTTTTGTTTCGCCAGCTCGACCGCTTTCATGACGGCGAGCCCTTGGCCAAGAGAGGCGCATTTCGAGTCGATGATTGTCAGGCGAAATTCCGGATATTCACCAAGCAGTTCGCTGCGCACGGCCATCGCTGTTTGGTATGTACCGGATAATTTCGATGAAAAGGCGATGTAAAGGCATGGCCGGTTTTCTTTGGCGTATGGCAAAAACAGTTCCTTCATCGCCAGCGGGCTTGGCTGTGCCGTTTTCACCGTATGCCCTTGGCGCATGGCGTCATATACTTGCTTCGGCTCGATCGTGATGCCGTCTTCGTAATCTTGGCCGTTCCAATGAACGACAAGCGGCAAAAAGGCGATTTGATGCTCGCGGATGTACGACTGCGGCAAATCGGCTCCGCTGTCGGTGATGATTTGAATGGGCATGGTTCGTCCCCCTTTTTGTGAACAAAAATGAATATAGTATAGCCGCATCGAATGAACGGACGATTTTGGCCGGTGAACAGCGATTCATTATCTTCTCTTAGTGTAGCGGTTTTTCGGACGGAATACAATGGAAAATCTCGAGCGGGCGAAAGAAACAGCTGCGGGAAACCGCAGCCGTTTAGTGGGTGAGCTCATCAAGCTCGGCTTGAAATTGACGCAACTGCGCTTTTTCCGCCGTGTTGGAATGCGCATAGGCAGATGACAAGGCGTTTTTGGCGATGGCAATGGCGCGGTCGACGTTCATGTCGATTTCGCCGTTAGCCGCTTGTTTGGCCTGCGCGACCGCTTTGCGCGCCTCTTGGAACAGGCGGTTGCCCATCGCTACGCTCCTCCAAGCGACGTTTCCATCGCTTTTTCCGCTTTGCGCGCTTCCGCCTCGGCGTACGTTAAATGATAAGGGATTCGCTTGTCATGCCGTTCAACCGCATCGACGCTTTGTTGGACGAAACGCTTCGATTTGTTTCGTTTGCCCATGACGGATTCCCCCTTTAAAATATGAAGACGCGCGTTGCGTCACGTATAGTGTAACCGCACGGGGGGAACAGTAGTAAGGAAATTCGTTACAACACAAGTCGCTCTACAAAGCGGCGAGGCGGTTGGAGCAAGGCGAAAAGAGAAGCATCAGCCAGCGTTTAGATTGTAGGAAGCAGATAAGGCTGGTGATGGAACGCGGAAAACGCTCCAGCAAAGCGTTCGCCAACGGAGCAGCATCGAAACAGTTCTTTTTTCTGTTCATGAACATTTTGGAGAAACGCGCTTTTTCATCCATCTTAATCGACGGCGCCAAAAAAGGCGGCTCGGAAGCCGCCGCGATGGAAACTACAAACGAAGCAAATCCTGCAAATATACACCGACGCCGTCTTCTTCATTGGTTTTTGCCACATCGTCGGCAATGGTTTTCAACGGTTCGATGGCGTTGCCCATCGCAACACCGAGACCGGCCCAGTCGATCATCTCGAGGTCGTTGTCTTCATCGCCAAAAGCAATGACGCGCT
Source organism: Geobacillus thermopakistaniensis (assembly GCF_000498995.1). Taxonomy (NCBI): domain Bacteria; kingdom Bacillati; phylum Bacillota; class Bacilli; order Caryophanales; family Anoxybacillaceae; genus Geobacillus; species Geobacillus thermopakistaniensis. Next base: position 11,964 of record NZ_AYSF01000045.1, on the reverse strand, counting down.
CCCTTGGGATGCCAAAATAGTCGGCGACTTGTTTTAAGCCTGCAGCCTTATGGACGCCATGGCGGATGATTTCAATGACATGCCACGGTTCGCTCCAGCGCCGTTGGTGGATGACGTTGGCGTATACATTCGCTAAGTGTGATTGAATCCGCTCGATATGATCATCGTCCGTGTACACGAGCACGCTCGTCGGATCTTTGCCGAGCGAGCGGCGCAAATCACCGATTTCCACGGTCGGGTTGCCAAGGCGGACGATGTCAAGCAACACCTCGTCATGTTGGTGGAAATAGACATCGTCTAACACTTCGGCCATCATATTCTTGATTCCATAGGATTCGCTGATTTCAACAATGTCTTTGACGATCGCAAGCGGCAGCGGGTAATGGTGCATGCCCCACGACGGCTGGCGCGGATGGTGGACAAACGCGCCGTTGAAATTGACGATCGGCGTTGCAAGGCCAAGTTCTTCGTAGTACATGGAGCTTGCCCGGTACGGGCGGCCGGTGGCGATGACAACAAAATGGCCGGCGTCGATGGCGCGGCGGATGACGTCTTTGGTAAATGGAGAAATCGTTTTATCCCCTTTGAGCAACGTTCCATCCAAATCCAACGCGATTAAATACGGCTTCATGTCCGACTCCTTTGCCCTCGTTATTCTTTACACTACATAGTGTAACTCTTTTCCAAAATCGCTGTCCATATGGTAAACTATACAGCGATGGAAAAAGAAAAGGGGTTTGTGCAACCATGGTGATCATTGAACAGGAACAGTTGGCCGGCGTGCCGGTTCTTCACGTTGTCAAGCCGGAAAAGCGGGACGAACGGCTGCCGCTGATTTTCTTTATCCACGGCTTTACGAGCGCCAAAGAACATAATTTGCATTTCGGCTACTTGCTCGCCGAGGCGGGCTACCGCGCTGTGCTTCCCGACGCGCTGTTTCACGGTGAACGGGACGAAGGCTTGAGCGAACGGAAATTGCAGCTGTCGTTTTGGGACATTGTTGTGCGCACGATCACCGAAATCGAGGAGATGAAAAACGACCTTGTAAGCCGCGGGCTGGCTGACCGAGAACGGATTGGGCTCGCTGGGACATCGATGGGCGGAATCGTCACGTTCGGCGCGCTCGCCGTCTATCCGTGGGTGAGGGCGGCGGTGGCGCTCATGGGCTGCCCGAACTACAGCGCCTTTTTTGATGAGATGATTGAAGAAGGAAAGCGGCGCCAAATCGACATTCCGCTGCCGCCGACGCTGCTTGCGCTCGAAAAAGAAAAGCTCGCCCGCTACGATTTATCCAAGCAGCCGGAAAAACTCGACGGCCGGCCGCTGTTCATCTGGCACGGGAAAGCCGACCAAATCGTCCCGTATGCTTATACATATGAGTTTTACAAGCAAATTAAACCACTTTATGAAGGAAACGAAGACCGGCTGCAATTCATCGCTGACCCGCACGCCGGCCATAAAGTGACGCGTGAAGCGTTTTTGGAGACGGTGCGCTGGTTTCGCGAGCATGTGTAAGCAAAATCGGCAATGAGGAAACGAACATGTTTGTGGTCAGCTAAAGCGTGCTTCACAAGAGGGAATCCGCCTTTTAAAAACAAAAAAGGCGGATTTTTCGTTTGAACACATTTTTTATTCAAATGAATATTTGAATATAAGGGGGAGATATGCTATTCTATATTCAAACGAATATTTGAATATTGACAAGGAGCGAGAAGGAATGCACCGTCATGATGTGTGCGACGTTTACTGTTATGACGAAGAGAAGGTCGAGCGGGTTCAGCGGCGGCTTCGTGATGAAAACATTGCCGCGATCGTGCCGTTTTTCAAGGCGCTTGCCGACGAAAATCGGGCGAAGATCGTGTATGCGCTTTGCGGTGAAGAGGAGTTGTGCGTCTGTGACCTAGCGAACGTCATTGGTGCGACGGTGGCGACGACATCGCATCATTTGCGCATCTTGTACAAACAAGGCATCGTGAAATATCGGAAAGAGGGAAAACTCGCCTTTTATTCACTGGATGACGACCATATTCGCGAGCTGCTGCTTGTCGCGCTCGCCCATCGGAAAGAGGGGGACGGCCGTGGGGAATGAACAAACATTAGATCGGCTCGAGGCCAAAACATACCGCGTGCAAGGACTGACGTGCACAAACTGCGCAGCTAAGTTTGAGCAAAACGTGAAATCCTTGCCCGGCGTGAAAGAGGCGAAAGTGAATTTCGGCGCCGCCAAGCTCACCGTTTGGGGCGAGGCGACGATTGATGAGCTTGAACAAGCGGGAGCGTTTGAACGCCTGAAAATTCGTGAAGAACGCGAGCGCACCATCCGGCGGGAGCCGTTTTGGAAGAAGAAAGAGAACAGGAACGTCCTTGTCTCTGCTGTATTGCTTCTGATTGGCATTGCGGCCGATGCGGCGGACAAGGGGATGCTGGCGATTGCGATGTATTTGGCGGCGATCGTGATCGGCGGCTACTCCCTGTTCTGGACGGGGCTCCGGAATCTGGCCCGCTGGCAGTTTGATATGAAAACATTAATGACGATCGCTATTCTCGGTGCGGCGGCGATCGGCGAATGGCAAGAGGGAGCAGTCGTTGTCATTTTATTTGCCATCAGCGAAGCGCTCGAGAGCTACTCGATGGATCGAGCACGGCGGTCGATCGCCTCGTTGATGGAGATGGCGCCCGCTGCAGCGACGATTCGGCGCGGTGCGGAGGAGGTGACCGTTCCGGTCGAAGACGTTCGCGTCGGGGATGTCATGATCGTCAAGCCGGGTGGAAAAATCGCTTTGGACGGCATTGTCATAAGCGGCGCCTCCACAGTGAATGAAGCGGCGATCACCGGTGAAAGTCTGCCGGTGGAAAAAGCAGTGGGGGATGCAGTGTTTGCCGGGACGCTGAATGGAGAAGGATTCCTCGAAGTTGAAGTGACAAAGCGGGCGGATGAAACGACATTGGCGAAAATGATTGATCTTGTAGAAGAGGCGCAAGCGGAGCGGGCGCCGTCGCAAGCGTTCGTCGACCGGTTTGCTCGCTATTATACGCCGTTTATTATCGTGACCGCGCTTCTGATCGCCATCGTTCCGCCGCTCGTGATGGGCGGGGAGTGGCTTGATTGGATTTACCGCGGTCTTGCCGTTCTTGTCATCGGCTGCCCGTGCGCGCTCGTCATCTCCACCCCGGTGGCGATTGTGACGGCCATCGGAAACGCGGCTCGGCGCGGCGTGCTCATCAAAGGCGGCGTGCATCTCGAACAAATCGGCCGGCTGCGTGCCGTTGCCTTTGATAAAACCGGGACGTTGACGAAAGGGAAACCAGCCGTGACCGATGTCGTCGTGTATGAAGGAACACGTGAGCAGCTGTTGGCCATCGCCGCCGCCATCGAAAAACGGTCGCAGCACCCTTTGGCTTCTGCCATCGTCCGCAAAGCGGAAGAAGAGGGAGCACCGTTTCTTGATGTGGCCGTCGAGGAGTTTCAATCGCTCACCGGCCAAGGAGTGAAGGCGGTGATTGCGGGGAACACGTACTATATCGGCAGCCCCGCTTTGTTTACCAGTTGGATCGGGAAGTTGCCCGATGAAGCGGAAAAGCAAATCTCTGCCTTTCGGGACGAAGGAAAAACCGTGATGGCCGTCGGCACGGCCGATCGGCTGTTGGGGCTTGTCGCCGCGGCCGATCAACTGCGGCCGTCCGCCCCGGAAACGGTTGCCGCGCTGCGGCGCCTTGGGGTGGCGGAAGTGGTGATGGTGACGGGCGACCACGAGCAAACCGCACAGGCCATCGGCCGTCAAGCGGGCGTATCCGATATTCGCGCCGAGCTCCTTCCGGAACAGAAGCTGGCGGCGATCCGCGAGCTGAAAGAACGTTGCGGCATGACCGCCATGGTCGGCGACGGGGTGAATGACGCCCCTGCCTTGGCCGCGGCCGATATTGGTGTGGCGATGGGCGGGGCGGGAACGGATGCCGCCTTGGAAACAGCCGATGTTGTGCTCATGGCCGACGATTTGCGCCAGCTGCCGTACACCGTCCACCTTGGGCGCCGAACGCTTGCCGTCATCCGGCAAAACATCGCCGTCGCCTTAGGGCTTAAAGTGCTGGCACTCGTGGCCGCCGTCCCGGGCTGGCTCACCCTTTGGCTCGCGGTGTTCGCCGATATGGGCGCGACGCTGCTAGTGACACTCAACAGCATGCGCCTATTGCGGGTGAAGGAATGAGACGGGGCTGCGGGCAGCGAGATACATCGTCCAACTTAGAAGAAGTGCATTTGTCCTCTCTCATGAAATGCGTGGAAAATATGGGTGCTTTCTGACGATGAGAGACGGTATAATGAAGAGGAAAACATCACAGCTGATTAGGTTGAATGTTTGGGGATAGCGGCTGTTGGATGGAACCATCGTTTTGGTCTGTTCATGAAAATCGTGGGGAAGAGGGGCGTCATGAAGGGATCTCGAAAAGAAGAGAGGCATGAAACGCAACGGACAGAAGAGATTCAACGGATGGATGACCGGGTGTTTTCGCCGGCCGAAGAGTTGGATCGGATCGCCGCGGGAGGGGCGATGAAGCGGGAAGCCCTCGATTGGCGAGGATTTCCCCGGTGGATTCGATATGTCGGATACATCGCCTTCGCCTTTTTTGTCATCGTTCCTTTGATGGCATGGTTGTGGAACGTGTTGCTTGAATAGCCGATCAAACGCCAACCGGAGGCGGGTCTCATGGAGGAGAAAAACAAACGACACGGAAATGCCCGTTGTTCCGTGTCGTTTTGTTTGCGCTCTGTTGTTAATCCTCCATCCCTAAAGCGTACAAGTAATGGCGCAAGCTTTCTTCGACACATGCGGCGATCAGTTGAATGAACGGAGTGACCTCACCTTTGACGCTCGCTTTTTCCAACGCTTCGTAATACTTCCGGCGCTGTTCCGGGTTTGCTTTCACAATAGCGGGCGGATAGCCATGCTGCATTAAAATGAAATTCATCATTAAGCGGGCGGTTCGTCCGTTTCCGTCAGCAAATGGATGAATGTATACGAGCTGAAAATGGAAACGAGCCGCCAGTTCGATTGGATGAAGAGCATGTTGATTCGTTTCATACCAAGAAAACAATTGATTCATTTCATCTTGTATATGCAAAAAGTGAGGGGGGGTGTACGAGCTGCCGGAAATGCGCACATTGTATGTTCGATATTTCCCGGCATTTTCATTGTCAATGCTCTTTAATACTAAATAATGGACCTGTTTCAACACGTGCTCAGTCAAATGTTCTTTGTTTGCGACTAACTCTTCAATAAAGTCAATCGCCTCCGCATGGTTAATAGCTTCCAAATGTTCCTTAAGCCGTTTCCCGCCAATGGTAATCCCTTCTTCTATGACTAGCTTTGTTTCCAGCAAGGTTAACGTATTGCCTTCGATGGCGTTCGAATGGTACGTCCATTCGATCCGAAATGATTCCCGCAAGTTTTTCACCAACCCTGGAGGCAAAGGGCGCAACGCATCCAACCGTTGTTTCAGCTCGTCGATTTTGGCAAACATCGCTCTCACCTCTTGGTATATGATTCGCGGCCTCGATTCGTTTTTCCTTTAAATAGCCAAGCGATGGCTCTCGTTTTTTCTATTATGATACAAAAATAAAGGGCGGGGAGTGTTCAGCAGTTGCAGAACAATGAAACAACCGCCCGCCCAACACGGGCGAACGGCGAAAAGGGGATGGAAAAAGTGGAGTGTTTCAAGAAAAATGCCCAAGCTGCCGGAGCGCTTCTTCGCTCATTCGCTCCGGCGTCCATGGCGGGTTCCATGTCACTTGGACGCGCACGTCACGGATGCCGTCAATGTGCTCAAGCGCCCGTTTGACGCCGCCGGCGATCGAGTCGTGAAGCGGGCAGCCGGGGGTCGTGAGCGTCATCAGGACATTGATATGCCCATCTTCGATTTTTAAGTCATAAATCAACCCTAAATCGACGACGTTAATGCCGAGCTCCGGATCAAGGACCGTTTTCAGCTGTTGAATGGCAAGTTCGCGGACATCCATCGTTCTTTTCCTCCTCATTCGCTTATTTTCGGAAGACCGTTAAAATCGTTCCGGCAAAGGCAACGCTTAATCCAGCCAACAGCACTTGAGTGATGGCGAACAGCGGCACGCTCGCGACAGCAAGCGCAACGGCCGCCAGCGCGAGGGCGATGAGCCATAGGCGGCATTGGACGGTGACGGCTCGCTCATTCATCATTTGTTTTAACGTCGGCACGTTTTGTTGGCCGACTTTTTCGCTGTAGCGATGCGTCCACCATAAAAACGGCACGATTTTGAACAAATAGCCGACGATGCTGAAGAGAATCCAGCCGACAATGAATAGATAAACAATGATGCCAAGCAGCCGTCCGCTGCCGACGACGATGGCGACAAAGGCGGCAACGTGCAGCACAAGGCCGATGACGATGGCCGAAAGCGAAAAGCGGAACGGGCGGTCAAGCGTTTTTTTCATCCGCTTTTGCAAAATGGCGCGGATATGCCAGGCGAAAACAACGAATCCGCTCATGAGCAAGGCTGCACCGGCTGCAAGCCATGCGTGGCTTCGCAAGAATAAGCTGGCGAACGCCACAGCAATCCCGCTGATGTACAGCGCATAGACGTAACGCGCCGGCCGCAGCGAAAAGCCGTGGGCGAGCGAGAACATCGGCGCCATTTTGTACGAAAAGCCTATGATGAGCAGTGTGAACCAGCCGCACAGCCCGAACAGCACATGCAAGCCGAACACCGTTTCATGACTGTTGGCGCCTGTGGCGGCGAAAAAGTGAAAGGCAAGCAGCCCTCCGGCGGCGCCCGTCAGCAGCAAAAACAACAAGGAAGTCGCGACAAACAGCGTCATGATCGTTTTGTTTTTTTGTTGTTTTAATGTCATCGCCATTTGCCAGACAAACAGCACGATGCCGAACAGCAGAAGCAAGCCAGGGAGAAACGCCTGGTTTGGCGTAAACGCTAAACTGGCGGCAAAGGCGACGATGCCGAGAGCGGTGATCGCAAACTGCCAAAAACCGAGCCGCTCGCTCCAAATCGGCGTCAAAAAGGCGACCGGAACGAGCTGGTACATCGCCCCCATGGCCGTCATCAATGCAAAGCCAAGCAACGCCAGGTGGGCCGCCGCCCACACGAACGGCAGCCGGAACGCGCCGCTGCTAAGTGAGGGAATCGCTCCAAGCAACATAAGCTGCGACGCGGCGAACGCCAACACGGCGAACATGATAAACGAGAACGGAAGACGGACGTCTGTTTCCGTCCCCGTGCGAGTAGGAAACACGTTGCTCATCCTTTCGTAATGCGGATTTCAAAACTGCCGTCTTCGCGTGCGACCGTCTCGTGCCGGTAGCCAAGCTCGTCAAGCTGCTCGTACAAAAACATCGGGCGGCGATCGTTAATGATCGTCAGCGTCTCCCCAGGATTCAGCTTAGCGAGGGCAGCGAGCGTCCGCATCATTGGCTGCGGCGGCTCGAGTCCGCGGTTATCGAGGATCATCGGTCATCCCCCCTGTTTGACAAACGTTACTCTCCAATGTTTTTTCTCGATTTGTTCGGCCTCGTACGTAAATCCTTTCGCTTTCATAATCGGAAACAACGGCAGCGGCTTGAACGGGGCGTGTAAAATGAACGTATCGCCCGGCTGCAGCGGCTTGATGGCGTTCATAATTTTTTCAAACGGTTCCCGCTTTTGCCGCAAATCTTCGCGTACATCGAGTTCAATCGTCACACCCATGCGCTTTCCCTCCTTTTTGACTATCATGATAATCATTTTCACTGTGGAATGTTGTGATATAGCTCACATCTTTCGGCCGAAACATGACATATTCCACTTTGGAAAAAAGGTTTCGTTTTCGTTTGAAAGGGCGGAATAGCATGTTCCAGAAAGATGGGCTTGCCGAAATGTTTGAAAGGAAACCCCATCAGCTCCATTGCGCATCCCGACCGGTGCCGGACGATGGGGAAAAAGGAGTTAGAAAAAGATTTCTTGTTCGAGCCCTTCGCGGTCAATCAAATAAAAGCCGTGTTCGTCGACGTCAACCAGCCCTTTCCGTTTCAGTTGGCTCAACGTGCGGCTCACCGTTTCCCGGGCGGTGCCGATCATGTTGGCCAGCTCGCGGTTTGTCACATGGGCGGTGAGGCGGTGCCACTTCCCTTGTTTGACGGCGTTCGTGCGCGTCAGCCGCAACAAAAGCAACACGATTTGTTCGTACGTATTATGGAGCACTTGCGCTTCGAGCCGGTTTTGCAAATCAACGATTTTTTCGCCCATGACGCGAAACAGTTTTATGCAAAGTTCAGGGCTCGCCATCAGCACTTGTTCGAAATCGTGGATCGGGATCGCGATCAATGTCGCTTCCTCGACCACTTCGGCGTGGGCCGGATAGGTGCCTTTTAAGAAAAAGCCGGCATGCGGAAACATTTCTCCCGTCTGCAAAATCGAAACGATTTGTTCTTTCCCGCTGAAGTCCGTTTTATAAATTTTTACCGTGCCGGAATGAATGAAATAGACTCGCTCGAGCGGGTCGCCTTGCATAAAGACAAACGTCCGCGGCTTGTAAACGCGCACGTGGGAAATGGCAACCAGCGAATCAAGCTCGTAATCGGACAGTTCACGAAACAACGGAACAGCTTTTAAGCGGTCTTTCATCCAATGGTTCGCCATGGCGTTCTCTCCTTTGGAAATGTGACAAAAGTGTGGCGGCTGTCAACAGAGCATCGATGCTTTTCTCTTTTTGAACATCCGCGCCGTTTGGCCTTTTCTGCCTTCATTGTATACATTCTCACGCCATAAAGCTGTGATATAAATCATAACGGACATTTGCCCCGGCTCACAAACCGCCGAACGATCAGCGCGCTACAATGGGGGCGAACAAACGAGAAGGAGGTTGGCTCATATGGAAGTTCATCGATCCGTTCGCCCCAACATGCGGCCGGGGCGGCAAACGACCAACAGTTTTCTCAAATCGATTCTCATTTTCACTATTGTGATCAGCTTTACCGTCCTGCTTGTCGGCGGATATTGGATTTTTAAAGAAATGGCGCCGAGGCCGAAGGAAGTGCGCAGTGAAGACGGCCAAGTGTTGATGACGAAAGAAACGATCATCGGCGGGCAGGCCGTCTTCCAAAAATACGGGCTGATGGATTACGGAACCGTGCTTGGGCATGGGTCGTATATGGGGCCGGACTATACGGCGGAAGCGTTGAAAATTTATACGGAAGGCATGCAAGATTACAAAGCAAAAGAGCGGTATCACAAACCGTTTGCCGATTTAACCGCCGATGAGAAAACGATCATCCGCGAACAAGTCATCAAGGAAATGCGAAAAAATCGCTACAACCCGGTTACGGATGTTCTCGTCCTGACAGATGCGCAAGTATACGGGTTGGAAAAAGTGCGCGACTATTACCGCGACGTGTTCACCAATGGCGATGGTTGGGGATTGAAAAAAGGATTGATCAAAGAAAGCGACATGCCAAAATCAGGCCGTGCTTGGGTCGCGGACGGCGACCAAATCAAGCAAATTGCCGACTTTTTCTTCTGGACCGCTTGGCTGTCAAGCACGCCAAGACTTGGCGACCACATCACCTATACGAACAACTGGCCGTACTATGAGGACGCCGGCAATACGATGTCGTTTTCCGCGGTATGGTGGAGCGGCGCGAGCGTCACGATTTTGATTTTGTTCATCGGGATCATTTTGTATGTGTTCCACCGCTATCAGTTAAGCATGCAAGAAGCGTATGCAGAAGGGAAGTTTCCAGTCATCGATTTGCGGCGGCAGCCGCTGACTCCGTCGCAAGTGAAAGCGGGCAAATATTTCGTCGTTGTATCGGCGCTCTTTTTCGTCCAAACGATGTTCGGGGCGCTGCTCGCCCACTACTATACGGAACCGGACAGCTTCTTTGGCATCAAATGGATCCATGACCTATTGCCGTTTAACATCGCCAAAGGGTATCATTTGCAGCTGGCGATTTTTTGGATTGCCACCGCTTGGCTTGGCATGGGGATTTTTATCGCCCCGCTTGTCGGCGGGCAAGAGCCGAAAAAGCAAGGGCTGCTCGTCGATCTGCTTTTTTGGGCGCTTGTCGTCCTTGTCGCCGGCAGCATGATCGGCCAATGGCTCGGCGTCAACGGCTATTTAGGAAACGAATGGTTCCTGTTTGGCCACCAAGGTTGGGAATACATTGAGCTAGGCCGCGTTTGGCAAATTATTCTAGTCGTCGGCATGCTGCTTTGGCTGGTCATCGTCTTCCGCGGCGTCAAACGCGGGCTGAAGCAAGAAAGCGACAAAGGCGGGCTCATCCACTTGCTGTTTTATTCGGCCATCGCCGTTCCGTTCTTTTACATCTTCGCGTTCTTTATCGAGCCGGATACGAACTTTACGATGGCTGACTTCTGGCGCTGGTGGATCATCCACTTGTGGGTGGAAGGCATTTTTGAAGTGTTCGCCGTTGTTGTCATCGGGTTCTTGCTCGTTCAATTGCGGCTCGTAACGAAAAAATCGACGGTCCGGGCTCTCTATTTTCAATTTACGATTTTACTAGGCAGCGGTGTCATCGGCATCGGTCACCACTATTACTACAACGGTTCACCGGAAATTTGGATCGCCCTTGGCGCGGTGTTCTCGGCGCTCGAAGTGATTCCGCTCACGCTCCTTATTTTGGAAGCGTATGAGCAGTACAAAATGATGCGCGACGGCGGGGTCAACTTCCCGTACAAGGCCACATTCTGGTTCTTGATTTCAACCGCCATTTGGAATTTGGTCGGCGCTGGCGTGTTCGGTTTCCTCATCAACTTGCCGGCGGTCAGCTACTTTGAACACGGGCAGTTTTTAACGCCGACCCACGGCCATGCGGCGATGATGGGCGTGTATGGCATGTTTGCGATCGCCGTGCTCCTTTATTCGCTGCGCAACATCGTCAAACCGGAAGCATGGAACGACAAATGGCTGAAATTCTCTTGCTGGATGCTGAACATCGGCCTGGCTGGCATGGTTCTCATCACGCTTCTCCCGGTTGGGGTGCTGCAAATCAAAGAAGCGTTTGAACACGGCTATTGGGCGTCCCGTTCGCCTTCGTTCTTGCAACAAGACGTCGTACAAAACTTGCTGCTTGTCCGCTTTGTTCCGGATACGATCTTTTTGATCGGCGTCGCCGCCTTGCTTGTCTTTGCCATCAAAGCGATGTTCCATTTGCGCAAACCAACTCACGGCGAAGGGGAAGAGCTGCCGGTGGCGAATTTGGCGGAGGAAGAATAACAAAAACGGGCTGACCCAAAACGCGAATGCGTTTTGGGATTAGCCCGTTTTTACACGAAATATAGAAGAGAATCGTTCGTTTTCTGGCAGAATAGAGTCACCATAAACCACTATCACCGAAAAAGGAGCGATTCTTTTATGACACATCATCATATTTTTGAAGAGTGTACCGTGGATCACCTCACGTTGCCAAGCGATATCATTCCATTGGATCATATGGCTCATGTAGTTTACGAAATCGCCAAGCGCATTCCGATGGAGACGTTTCTTCCTTACTATAAAAGGCGGCCACACCTAAGAAAGGTAGGGAGGGATGCTCTCTCCTTGCTTATGGTGCCTTAATAAGACGAATGCTGGAAATTGCCGCTTCTTGTTCAATCGAACGCCTAGAAAGAAGATCTAAAATCCGTTCGTGCTTTTCCATGTTTTGTTCTATTTTCTTAACGATTTCATTTGTTTCAAGCACTGCTTGTTGGACGAAAACAAACTCTTGCTTCGTGACCATATTGGCTTTGACATGATCTAATTCTTTCATTAGGTTGTTCTTTACGTCCTCAAGCTCCTGTTTGGTAGCCATGTTGGCTTTGATGTCCTCAAGCTCCTGCTTGGTAGCCATGTTGGCTTTGATGTCCTCAAGCTCCTGCTTGGTAGCCATGTTGGCTTTGATGTCTTCAAGCTCCTGCTTGGTAGCCATGTTGGCTTTGATGTC
>NZ_AYSF01000044.1:12745-59367 GCF_000498995.1 Geobacillus thermopakistaniensis | reverse complement strand
CGTTTTGGGTCAAAAACAAAGCCGAAAAGATGGACTTGTTGATTTAGAGGACTTAAAGCGCGTCGTCGGTCCGGATACAGCGGCGCTTATGCTCACGAATCCGAATACGCTCGGGCTGTTTGAAGAGCAGATCGTCGAAGTGGCTGAAATCGTCCACGCAGCCGGCGGCAAGCTGTATTATGACGGGGCGAATTTAAACGCGATTCTTGGCAAGGCGCGCCCGGGGGACATGGGCTTTGACGTCGTTCATTTGAACTTGCATAAAACGTTCACCGGCCCGCACGGCGGCGGAGGCCCAGGCTCAGGCCCGGTCGGGGTGAAAGCCGACCTCGTTCCGTTTTTGCCGAAGCCGGTCATCGAAAAAGGAGAAAACGGCTATTATCTCGATGACGACCGCCCGCAGTCGATCGGCCGCGTCAAGCCGTTTTACGGCAATTTCGGCATCAACGTCCGGGCGTACACGTACATCCGCTCGATGGGGCCGGACGGCTTAAAAGCGGTGAGCGAGTACGCCGTGTTAAACGCCAACTATATGATGCGGAGGCTTGCCGACTATTACGATTTGCCGTACGACCGCCATTGCAAGCACGAGTTCGTCCTGTCGGGACGCCGGCAAAAGAAACTCGGCGTCAGAACGCTCGATATTGCCAAGCGGCTGCTTGATTTCGGCTTCCATCCGCCGACGATTTACTTCCCGCTCATCGTCGAAGAGTGCATGATGATTGAGCCGACGGAGACGGAGTCGAAAGAGACGCTTGACGCGTTTATTGACGCCATGATCCAAATTGCCAAAGAGGCGGAGGAAAATCCGGAAATCGTTCAAGAAGCGCCGCATACGACCGTTGTGAAGCGACTTGATGAAACGACCGCGGCGCGCAAGCCGATTTTGCGCTACCAAAAACCGAAACATAGCAATAACTGACGTTTGAGCATTGATGAGCGCTCGCTCCCTAACGGAGCGGGCCGTTTCTTTGTACGCCGGATGAGCCATTGACAAAAACGTCGAATTAGTTTATTATATAAACTAAGATCAAGAAAGAAAAAGCATGTGTCCATATGGAGAAGTTAGCCTTAACAGTCGGTGCACGGGCGCCCGACGGCTTGAGTGAAAAAGCGGATGGCCAAGAAGCCTGCACGGCAGGAATCGACGGATGCAGCAACCGCCATAATAGCGAGGCGCCCCTGCCCTTTCGCAAGACACATTCGATCAATCAAATGAAAAGGATGACAGAGACGTGCGGACAGGAAACATTTCTCTTGTAAAAAAAATGAATAAACAGCTCGTCTTAAAATTGATTCGCGACCAGCATCCGATTTCGCGCGCCGATATCGCCAAGACAACCGGATTGAACAAGGCCACTGTCTCCGCGCTTGTTGACGAACTGATCGCCGAGCATTTCGTCCATGAAAGCGGAATCGGCGAGTCAACCGGCGGGCGCCGGCCGCTCATGCTTCGCTTCAACGCCGACGCCGGCTCGCTTATCGGCGTTGAGCTGGGGGTGAACTATTTGTATGCCGTGTTGACCAATTTAAACGCGGACATTCTTTGGGAGCAACGGCGTTCGTTCCGCCCGTCTGAAGGGCAGGAGGCGATCATCGGCGAAATGATGGAGCTCATCGAGGCGGCCATCCGCCGGGCGCCGGCGACACCGTACGGTGTGATGGGAATCGGCATCGGCGTGCCGGGCGTCGTCCATACCGAAAGCGGGACCGTTGTGTTTGCTCCGAACTTGCGCTGGGACGATGTCGCCTTGGCGGCTGTTTTGCGGCAACGGTGGCCTGAGCGTCCTGTCATTGTCGAGAATGAGGCGAAACTGGCGGCGCTTGGAGAAAAGTGGTTCGGCGCCGGCAACGAGTTCGCCCACTTTGTTTACATCAGCGCCGGAATCGGCATTGGCGCCGGCGTCGTTCTTCACCATCAGCTCTATCGGGGTGTCAGCGGCCTAGCTGGTGAAATCGGCCATCATACGATCGATGTCAACGGCATTCGCTGCAGCTGCGGCAACATCGGCTGCTGGGAAATGTATGCGTCGGAAAAATACATTGAGCGCCGTTTGGCTGAAGAAGGGCGTTCCGAATGGCTCGATGAACGCTTTTCCATCGCTGCGATGGCGTTGGCAGCAGAAAGCGATGAACAGCTGGCGCGCATTTTGGAGGAAACGGGGCGCTATCTCGGCGTTGGATTGTTGCAGGTGATTTATGCGTACAATCCAGAAGCAGTCATCATCGGCGGTCCGATTGCCCAAGCGGGCGAGTATGTGATCGGTCCGGCGCGCCAAGAAGTGAGAAAGCGGATTCTCGTCAAAAAAGAAAGCGAGCCGTCCATCATCTCCTCCAAGCTGAAAGAGAAAAGCTGCGCCATCGGCGCGGCTGCTTCGGTGCTTGAGGCGGTCGTCCTGCCGCCGGAATTTGCGGCGGTCTAGCGCATGCGAAAAGAGGCGCCTGCCTGTTTGGGCAGAGCGCCTTTTTGGTTAACGGGCTACGCTTTTTTCTTCACTTTCCCGGTCCATGTTTTAAATCCGCCTTTTAAATGGTACAAGTCGCGGTATCCTTTTCGGTAGAGCATTTGCGCGGCTCGCCCGCTGCGCAGTCCGTTTTGGCAGTACAAATAGATCGGCTGGTCTTTGCGCAATTCTTTCATGCNTTTTCGGCCACTTTTTCGGTCCATGTTTTAAATCCGCCTTTTAAATGGTACAAGTCGCGGTATCCTTTTCGGTAGAGCATTTGCGCGGCTCGCCCGCTGCGCAGTCCGTTTTGGCAGTACAAATAGATCGGCTGGTCTTTGCGCAATTCTTTCATGCGCATGCGAAGCTGCGTGAGCGGGATGTTGCGAGCCCCTAAAATATGTCCAGCCGCAAACTCATCCGGTTCGCGGACGTCGACGAGTTGCGCTTTTCGATAACCGGCGCGGAACTCTTCCTCTGTCAATGCTTTGACAATTCTCTTCTGCCAGAAGTACGTAATGACGGAATACACGATGATTGCGCCGAGAATAATGAGCAATGCTTCCACCCGTCATGCCTCCTTTCGCTTCGTCTGCTATTTCCTATTATATAAAGTCGCCGCCGGGAAGCAAAGAGGTTTTCGCGATGCCATTTTTCTTTCCTTCACCGGCGTTGTTTGCTAAACTAATAAAGGCGGCCAAAAGCGTCCCGCCCCTTGGCGGTGGTCGACAAGCCGCCGCAGCGTTTAGAGTATGGAACAATAGAGAAGGTGGAACGATGGCAAAAGAAGTATGGCGCTTTATCGATTCCGGCTATTGCCCGCCGGCGTTCAATATGGCGCTCGATGAGGCGCTTCTCGATTGGCACAGCGAAGGCAAAATTCCGCCGACGATCCGCTTTTATGGCTGGAATCCGCCGACGTTGTCGATTGGTTATTTTCAAAAAGTGGAGAAAGAAATTGATTTAGAGGCGGTCAAACGGCACGGCCTCGGCTTTGTCCGTCGGCCGACCGGCGGGCGCGGCGTCCTGCACGATAAAGAATTGACATACAGCGTGATCGTCTCCGAGTCGCACCCGGCGATGCCGAAGACGGTGACGGAAGCATACCGCGTCATTTCGCAAGGAATTTTAGAGGGATTTCGCTATCTTGGGTTGGATGCGTATTTTGCCGTGCCGAAAACGGAAGAAGAGAAGGCAGATTTGCGCAGCCCGCGCTCGGCCGTTTGTTTTGACGCGCCGTCATGGTACGAGCTTGTCGTTGAGGGGCGGAAAATCGCCGGCAGCGCGCAAACGCGGCAAAAAGGCGTCATTTTGCAGCACGGATCGATTTTGCTTGATCTGGACGAAGAGCTGCTGTTCAGCTTGTTTAAATATCCAAACGAGCGGGTGAAAGAGCGTCTGCAGCGCGATTTTAAAAAGAAGGCAGTCGCGATCAATGAGTTGACGAGCCGCACGGTGACGATCGAGGAAGCGAAAGAGGCGTTTTACAAAGGATTTGAAAAGGGATTGAACATCGTATTGGAACCGTACACGCTCACCGCCGAAGAGCGGGCGTACGTTGAAGAGCTGGCGCGGGCGAAATACGAAAGCGACGAATGGAACTTCAAGCGCTGAGCAGCGACGCGGTAAATCGTTCGTTTTCCGGCAAAAACAGCGGCACTCCCCCGTTTTTCTCCGCTTTTCGCCGTGTTTTGTTTTTTTTTTGCTTGACAAAATGAAATCATTTGTTCTCTTTAACAATATATAGTATGATTTTCATAAAAAATCATACTATATATTGTTTTTTTCTGTTTGATATGGTAAGGTAGAGAAGACAGGACAACTTTGCCAAAAACATGAGAGATTATATAAAAGAGGAGAGATAGGAGAATGACGGTGGCGTCATCCGAAAAAATGAAGATCAATATTGACAAGCTGAACGAGGATATCCGCCTATTTCCGCAAGTGCATCCGATTACGCCGGATATGCACATCACCCATAAAGGCGTATCCCGTTTGGTCATGCTTGACCGGTATTCATTCAAAGATACGGAGAAGCTGACGCTCACACCGGGCGATTTCGTCGTGTTGACGATCAAGGAGGATCCGAAATTCCCGGCACGAGGGCTCGGGTTTATCGTCGACATCGATTGGGAGGCGAAAAAGGCGCGCGTGTTGATTGAAGACGAATACCGGCACGTGCTCGAAGGGGAAGAGGCGGAGACCGGCATTGTGGTTCGGTCGCTCGACATTATTGATAAGCCGCTCGAAATTTTCTATGAGCAAATCGCCAAGCGCAATGCGACTGGGCTGGCGGCGGTGGAAAAGACAGAAGAAAAGCGGAAAGAGTGGTTCGAAAAGTTTTATCAAGAGCTCGCAAGCTTGAATTTTGTTCCGGCCGGCCGCGTGTTGTACGGGGCGGGTTCGGGCAAGGAAGTGACGTATTTCAACTGCTATGTGATGCCGTTTGTGAAAGACTCGCGCGAAGGAATTTCCGAACATCGGAAGCAGGTGATGGAAATCATGAGCCGCGGCGGCGGCGTTGGGACGAACGGCTCGACATTGCGGCCGCGCCATACGCTTGCGCGCGGGGTGAACGGCAAATCGTCCGGGTCGGTCTCGTGGCTTGACGATATTGCGAAGCTGACCCACCTTGTCGAGCAAGGTGGCTCCCGCCGCGGCGCCCAAATGATTATGCTTGCTGACTGGCACCCGGACATTATCGAATTCATCGTCTCGAAAATGCAAAACCCGCGCATTTTGCGCTACCTGCTCGAAAATATGGAAGACGAAGGCATCAAAAAAGCAGCGCGCGACAAACTGAAATTTACGCCGCTCACCGAGCGGGAGCGGGCGATGTATGAAGCGATCGTCCGATACAAGAACGCGCCTGACTACGGCGGTTTCACTGAAGAAATCATCAAAGACGCCGAAGAAAAACTGCGCACCGGCGGTACATATACGGTGCACAACCCAGACTTTTTGACCGGTGCGAACATTTCCGTCTGCCTGACGAAAGAGTTCATGGAAGCGGTCGAAAAGGACGAAGAATACGCGCTCCGCTTCCCGGACGTGGAAACCTATTCCGAAGAGGAAATGCGCATTTACAACGAAAAATGGCATGAAGTCGGCGATGTACGCGAATGGGAGAAAATGGGCTATCGCGTCCGCGTCTACCGGAAAATCCGCGCCCGCGAACTGTGGAAGCTGATCAACATTTGCGCGACGTATTCAGCCGAGCCGGGCATTTTCTTCATCGACAACGCCAACGAAATGACGAACGCCCGCGCGTACGGGCAAAAAGTCGTTGCGACCAACCCGTGCGGGGAACAACCGTTGGCACCGTATTCGGTGTGCAATCTGGCCGCCATTAACTTGGCGAACATGGTGGACAAAGAACGGAAGGTCATTGACTACGAAAAACTGAAACGCACGGTCGAAATCGGGGTGCGGATGCAAGACAACGTCATTGACGCCACGCCGTACTTCCTTGAGGAAAACAAAAAACAAGCGCTCGGCGAGCGCCGCATCGGCCTTGGCGTCATGGGGCTTGCAGACTTGCTCATTTACTGCGAAAAAGCGTACGGCTCTGAGGAAGGAAACCAGCTTGTCGATGAGCTGTTCCGCACGATCGCCACGACCGCATACCGGGCATCGATCGAGCTGGCGAAAGAAAAAGGCAGCTTCCCGTTTCTTGTCGGCGAAACGGAGGAAGAGACGCGCAAGCTGCGTGAAGCGTTCATCAACACCGGCTACATGAAACGGATGCCGGAAGATATTCGTCAAGATATTTTGAAATACGGCATCCGCAACTCGCACTTGCTGACGGTGGCGCCGACAGGATCGACGGGAACGATGGTCGGCGTCTCAACCGGGCTTGAGCCGTACTTCTCGTTCTCGTACTACCGGAGCGGGCGCTTGGGCAAATTTATCGAAGTGAAAGCGGACATCGTCCAAGAATATTTGGACAAACACCCGGAAGCCGACCCGAACCACTTGCCGCCTTGGTTTGTGACGGCGATGGACTTGCCGCCGGAAGCGCACGCCGATGTGCAGTGCATCATTCAACGTTGGGTCGACTCGAGCTTGTCGAAAACGGTCAACGCGCCGAAGGGCTACACCGTCGAGCAAGTGCAAAAAGTGTACGAGCGTTTATGGCGTTGCGGTGCGAAAGGCGGAACCGTCTATGTCGACGGCAGCCGCGATGCACAAGTGTTGACGTTAAAGGCTGAGGAGAATCAGATTGAAGAGCAACTTGAACTGCTTCCAGAGGAGCTCGAGGAAAAAGAGACGAAACGCCCCGTCGTGCTCGTTGATACGATTCAAGATGTGCGCGCCACCGATGTGACAATCGGTTCCGAAATCGGCAATATTTGCCCGATTTGCCGCGAAGGGACGATCGAAGAGATCGGCGGCTGCAACACGTGCACAAGCTGCGGCGCGCAGCTGAAGTGCGGCCTGTAATGGCGATACGGATGGGTTTGAATGGATGAAACGCTGGTTTCCGTAGAGGAACCGGCGTTTTTTTTACATAAAAGGCAAAAGCCAAAATATAGTGGTAAAAGGAGGGAACGAAAGGGGGAGCGTCATGATTGTTCATGTCGTAAAGCGCGGGGAGACGCTTTGGCAGTTGGCTCAGCGTTACGGCGTTCCACTCGAGCGGATTGTCGCCGCCAATGAACTGAGCGACCCGAACCGGCTAGCCGTTGGCCAAGCGCTCGTCATCCCGGTTCCATATCGTTACCATACGGTCCGCACAGGGGAAACGTTATGGCAAATTGCGCGCCAGTATGGAGTGGCGGTCGAAGCGATTATACAGGCGAACCGGATCACGAATCCGTCGCTCCTTTATCCAGGGACAACGTTGTTCATCCCAGCGCGCATCCATACGGTGCGAAGCGGGGAGACGCTGGCGCAAATCGCTTCGTTCTACGGAGTGACGGTTCAGCAGCTGATCGAAGTAAACGATATTACCGATCCGAACCGGATCGTCCCCGGACAGCGGCTCATCATCCC
The DNA here is from genome assembly GCF_000498995.1 of Geobacillus thermopakistaniensis. Lineage (NCBI taxonomy): Bacteria > Bacillati > Bacillota > Bacilli > Caryophanales > Anoxybacillaceae > Geobacillus > Geobacillus thermopakistaniensis. The sequence continues at coordinate 51,928 of NZ_AYSF01000044.1, read as the reverse complement.
GCCGGCGAAGCCGCTCATCGAGGTGAACGCATTTACGGTGGACCAAGGGGAGAAAGGAGCGGAGCAAGTGCGCGAAGTCGGCCGCCATTTGACCTATGCCGCGCCATTCGCCTACACGATCCGCGCCGATGGCGGGCTCAATCCGATCAATGATACAGCATTCATTCAGGCGGCTTATGCCGCCCGTGTCGTGCCGATGATGACGATCACGAACTTTACGTACCAAGACCCGGGCTCGAGGCTGGCGCAGACGATTCTGGCCGACGTTGCGCTGCAAACGCGATTGCTTGACAACGTCATTCAAGTGATGCGAGCAAAAGGGTACCGCGCGTTGAATGTCGATTTTGAAAATGTCTATCCGTCCGACCGCAAGCGGTATAACGAGTTTTTGCAGCGGGCGGCCAACCGGCTTCACGCCGAAGGGTATGTTTTATCGACGTCGCTGGCGCCCAAAATAAGCGCTGAACAAAAAGGGCTGCTGTACGAAGCGCACGACTACCCAGCCCACGGACGCATCGCTGATTTTGTTGTCCTTATGACCTATGAGTGGGGCTACCGATTTGGGCCGCCGCAAGCCATTTCGCCGGTGAATCAAATTCGGCGCGTGCTCGATTATGCGGTGACCGCCATTCCGCGTAGCAAAATCATGATGGGGTTTCAAATTTATGCCCGCGACTGGGTGCTGCCGCACGTGCAAGGGCAAGAGGCGGAAACGTTCAGCCCGAAAGAAGCCGTGGAGCGCGCCATTCGCTACGGGGCGTCCATCCAATACGATGCGGCGGCCGCCTCGCCGTTTTACCGGTACACGGACGAGCAAGGCCGCCAGCACGAAGTATGGTTTGAAGACGCCCGCAGCGCGTTGGCGAAATTTGAATTGGTGAAAGAATACGGATTGCGCGGAATCAGCTACTGGGTGCTCGGGTATCCGTATCCGGAAAACTGGGTGCTGTTAGAAGACAATTTCCGCATTCGCAAGCGGGGATAAGCGGTTCGAGCGTATGCGCCGGTCATCGGGCATGCGCTTTTACTTTGTTTCTTGGAGTTCGAGCCGCTTTTTTAGCTGATAAATTTCCAGATCGTGCTGGCCGATCTTATGGTTTAAATATTCAATCGCAATGTTCGCGTTGCGCCAATCATGTGACAATATCTCGAACATGCGCCGATGGTCGGCCAGCTCGTCCTCGATTTTTTTGAAATGGCTGCGCGTCTCGATAATGAAATGGTCCAACTTTTCCTCGAGGCGTTGTTGCTGTTCTTCGAGGCGCTGTTGTCGTTCTTCGAGGCGTTGTTGTCGTTCTTCGAGGCGTTGTTGTCGTTCTTCGAGGCGTTGCTGTCCGGCTTCTAGGCGGTCGAGGCGTTCATGAATCGGCTGCAACTCCTCTTTCAGCACCGAGCGAAGCAATTCGACAAGCTCGTGAGACATTCTGCATCCCTCCTTTCAGTTTAGTTTTATTGTATCATTGCGTTCATGAGCTGTCATGGCAAATCTTGAGCAGCTTCGCGAAATCGGCCGCCAACGGGATTTGTTCCATGTGTATAACAACATGTGGGATCGGAAATTGCATCTGGATGGCATGATTGACGGCCGAGAATATCGGCAAATCGTGGCTGAAACCGATGGGCATGGTCGTTGGTTTCGCTGGGAGATGAACATATCAAATTGGGGGTAATGAGCCTTCCATGAAAAATGATGCCAAGCAAAAGAAGCACGCGATTTCCCTCCATCCTTGAATCATACTAACATCAAATACGGAGAACATGGAGGGAAATGAATGAAACCGTTTATGCCCAAACTTGTGTATTTCGAACCGGAGGCGTTGCCGCATCCGCTCGGAAAGGTATTGCTCGCTTTTTTCCATCGGCCCAAGTGCAGTATTTTACGTAATGTTCCCTTCATGGTATAATGGGATTGATTGCTATTTTTTGTTTGCCTGGGCGGCCGACTGGCCCGGCAGCGTCTAGCCGAAGCGGGCAAAGCGGCAATGTTCATGAGAGATGCTGACGGCCGCTGCACTTGTCTGCGGCAGACAAATGTAATGGGAGGGGACAAACGTTGCCGACACCAAGCATGGAAGATTATATTGAGCAAATTTACATTTTGATTGAAGAAAAGGGCTATGCCCGCGTCTCTGACATCGCTGAAGCGTTGTCCGTCCATCCCTCCTCGGTGACGAAAATGGTGCAAAAGCTCGATAAAGATGAGTATTTAGTGTATGAGAAATACCGCGGACTCGTCTTGACGCCAAAAGGAAGAAAAATCGGCCAGCGGCTCGTCTACCGCCATGAGCTGCTTGAGCAGTTTCTCCGTTTGATCGGTGTCAGCGAAGAAAACATTTACCGCGACGTGGAAGGGATTGAACACCATTTGAGCTGGAACGCCATCGACCGGATCGGCGATTTGGTGCAGTATTTTCAAGAGGACGAACGCCGCCTTGAAGCGCTGCGCGATGTCCAAAAGCGCAATGAACAAGGAGAGTAAGCCGATGCTTGCTCTTTTTTGTTTGCCGTACTAAATGTCCTCCTTTTTTCTTACATATGTATAAACGGCAAAAAGGGGGAGGCGGCGGTGGACATTGATCTTGTCTTTTCCGGCGGCGGGGTGAAAGGGTTTGCGTTGCTTGGAGCGTATGAAGCGATTGAGGAAAAAGGTCTGCGCTGGAAGCGGCTTGCTGGCACGAGTGCGGGAGCGTTGCTTTCGGCGCTGCTATCGGCAGGCTACAGCGCCCGCGACATCGCCCGACTGCTTGAGGAGTTGGAGTTGGAGCAGTTTTTGGATGAACGGCCGCTATGGATTCCGTTTTCGCTTTGGAAATGGGTGCGCCTGTATTGGCATCTTGGGCTGTATCAAGGAAAGGCGTTTGAGCGGTGGCTCGAGGCGGCGCTCGCCGCCCGCGGCGTGCGGACGTTTCAAGATGTGCCGGCCGGCAGTTTGTATATCGTCGCTTCCGATGTGACGAACGGACGCATCGTCGTGCTGCCGGACGATTTAGCCATATACGGCATTGACCCTGGGTCGTTTTCCATCGCCAAGGCAGTGCGGATGAGCATCAGCATTCCTTATTTCTTTGAGCCGGTCCGCCTTCACGGACGGGACGGCACCTCCCTCATCGTTGACGGCGGGGTGCTCAGCAACTTTCCGCTGTTTCTCTTTGATGAAGAAAAAGAAACGAAAAAACGGCCGGTGCTCGGCGTTCAATTGAGCGCCAAGCCCGGCCAGCGGCCGAAACGGCGCATTGCCAACGCGCTTGATTTGTACGAAGCGTTGTTTGCGGCGATGAAAGAGGCGCATGACGCCCGCTATATTTCGCGCCGCCATGAAAAAAACATCATCTTTTTGCCGGTGGAAAACGTTCTTGCGACCGAGTTTTCCATCGACCTGGAAGCGCGCCGGCGTCTCATTGACTATGGGCGCGAGCGGGCGCGGCAGTTTTTGCGCCAATGGGCGTACTAGACGGGAAAGCGACAATAGGTCACACCTCTGCCGCCGATTTTTTAGCTGAACGGCAGAGGCAAACAAAAAAGAATCAAGCTAAAACGAAGCTCGATTCTTTTTTTTGCCTTTTTTGCCCTCGATCACGGTCAAGTGCGGAATGGCCGTCCGTTTTTTCAGCGGCCGCTTCAGTTTCGCCGGCTTTGCTTGTTTGCGCCCGGAGCGGGGATGGAGCTTTTTCGACTGCCGCACCGCCTTTAAATACGATAACCGATCTTGATCGGTGCGGCGTTGGTATACGAACCGGTAGAAGAGATAAATGGCGGCCAAAAACAGCGCAACAAACAACAGCTGGCGGAACAGCACCGTCGGATGGGCAAAAAGGGTATAGACAATGCCAAGCGTTCCAAGCAAAATCATAAGCCCGACAAGCGGATGAATGGCCCGGCGCCGCAATGAGTCCACCCCCTTTGATCGATTACTGCACCGCTTGTTTCCTTTCGGCTTCCGCTTCCAAATCAAGAAGCCGCTGAAACGAGGCGATGGCCACTTCCACTTGGTCATCGTCCGGTTCTTTTGTCGTCAACCGCTGCAGCCATAGCCCGGGATAGCCAAGCCAGCTTAGCAGCGGAATATCCCTCAATTTATTTGTAAACTGCAAGACCTCAAACGAAACGCCAAGCACGACAGGAATTAAAGCGAGCCTGTTTGCGATTCGCAGCCAAAGCGGATCCGTCGGCACGAACAAATAAAGGAACAAGCTGATCATGACAGTAAATAAAATGAAGCTGCTGCCGCATCGGTAGTGAAGGCGCGAGGCGCGCTGGACGTGCTCAACAGTGAGCGGCCACCCTGATTCAAAGGCGTTGATGACTTTATGTTCCGCCCCGTGGTATTGGNAGCACGACAGGAATTAAAGCGAGCCTGTTTGCGATTCGCAGCCAAAGCGGATCCGTCGGCACGAACAAATAAAGGAACAAGCTGATCATGACAGTAAATAAAATGAAGCTGCTGCCGCATCGGTAGTGAAGGCGCGAGGCGCGCTGGACGTGCTCAACAGTGAGCGGCCACCCTGATTCAAAGGCGTTGATGACTTTATGTTCCGCCCCGTGGTATTGGAACACGCGCCTAACAAGCGGCGTCAACGAAATAAAGTAAATGTAGCCGAGCAAAAGAGCAAGCTTAAAGGCTCCTTCAAGCAAAATTTGCCCCATTTTCCCCGGTACGAGCGGTTTAAAGGCGTCGGCGGCGAGCGCCGGAACGAGCGTAAAAATGGTTTTGGCGAATAAAAACGATAGCACGCCGATGACGGCGGCGCCGAGAATCAGCCCGAATTTGGAGCGTCTTTCTTCGGCGGCCTGTTTTTCGTCCGAGGACGCCTCATATTGTTCGCTGGCAAATTGCAAATGCTTGGCCCCGTTTGCGCTCGCCTCAATAATGGCGACAATGCCGCGGACAAACGGGATTTTTTTCAGGGCAGCCAGCGTCGGATGGCTGCGGCGAGGCAGCGTAAAATAGTCAATCGTCCCGTCATGGCGGCGAATAGCGGTGACGGAGTGCGTCTTGCCGGCAAACATCACCCCTTCAACGACCGCTTGGCCGCCGTATAACGGTTTCTCCATTGATGATTTCATCAGGCCAACACCAACCTATTTTTTATGTTTATTATTTTATTCTACAAGAAACATCCGGAAACCTCTAGGTTGATGCTACTATTATGATTTCCAAAAAATCCATGATTTACACAAGGGCGGTCATTTTTTCGTTTGATTCATGGGATGGTCGGCCGTCGGTCATACTAACAGACAAGGAGGTGTACGATGATGGCGGAACAAAAAAGGAAGCTTGAGCAGGAGGAGACGGAGCGGCCGATGACGCTCATACAAAAAACGATCATCATCGGGTTTGTCGGCGGGGTGTTTTGGAGTTTGATCGGCTATTTGGCTTATTTTTTCCATTTCAGTGAAATCAGTCCGAATATGATTCTCATCCCGTGGGTTGCCGGGGACTGGAAATATGGGAAAGCCGGCAATTATGCGGCCATCGTGCTGATCGGCATCATTTCCATTGCGGCGGCGCTTTTGTACTACGCGTTCCTGCGCAAGATCGCCGGTATGTGGGCGGGAATGGTATATGGCGTGGTGCTTTGGATGATTGTCTTTTATTTGTTTAATCCACTGTTTCCAAACGTCCAACCAGTTGCAGATTTAGAAACGAATACGATTATTACGACGCTTTGCTTATACATTTTATATGGCGTATTTGTCGGGTATTCGATTTCTTTTGAAACGCAAGAAATGAATCGAACGGCGTTAAATGTCGGAAAAGAGGCGGCAAATGAAGGAAACTGACGAAGCTTCTTTTCACTCTCATCCGCTGAAGTAAGTGCTGCATCAAGCGCCGCGCGGATGTCTAGCGGAAACGACCATCTTTATGGTAAAATAAAGAAGGTTTTGCATGTTTCAGCATCAGTCCATGGCTGCTGCGGGCGCTCGTGAAACTGGCGCGCCTACGAGGTCTTTCGCGTCATCCTGACCGCGAAGATTTTCTCCGCTCTCGACGCAGGCAGCGGAGGAGACGAGCACACTCTAAGGGAAGAGGAGACGGAAACATGGAAAAGCTGGAAAAGCTGGAAAAGCTTCGGGAGCTCCTTGACGAGCAGCATATCGACGGGCTGTTAGTAACAAACGGCTACAACCGCCGCTATTTGACCGGGTTTACTGGCACGGCCGGCGCTGCACTTGTCAGCCGTCAAGGGGCGGTGTTGGTTACGGACTTCCGCTACGTCGAACAAGCATCGAGGCAAGCCCAAGGGTTTGAAGTCGTCCAGCACAGCGGGCCGATCATCGAAGAAATTGCCAATCAGGTGAAGCGGCTTGGCATCAAGAGGCTTGGCTTTGAGCAAGAACATGTCACCTATGCCGCATACAAGTCGTATGAAGAAGCCATCCGCGCTGAACTCGTGCCAACGTCTTGGCTCGTAGAAAAATTGCGCTTGATTAAGTCAGAGGCAGAGATTAAGATATTAAAGGAAGCAGCAGAAATCGCTGATGCGGCGTTTTCGCACATTTTGTCGTTCATCCGTCCAGGCGTTAAAGAAATCGAAGTGGCGAATGAGCTGGAATTTTTTATGCGCAAACAAGGGGCGTCTTCGTCCTCCTTTGATACGATCGTTGCCTCCGGCTACCGTTCGGCGCTGCCGCACGGGGTGGCGTCAGAGAAAACGATCGAGCGCGGCGAGCTCGTCACGCTTGATTTCGGGGCTTACTATAAAGGGTATTGTTCCGACATTACGAGAACGGTCGCCGTCGGCGACATTAGCGCGGAGCTGCGGACGATCTATGACATCGTTCTTGAAGCGCAGCAACGCGGCATGAACGGGCTCAAGGCAGGCATGACCGGCAAAGAGGCTGATGCGCTCACGCGCGATTACATCCGCGAAAAAGGGTATGGCGACTATTTCGGCCATTCGACCGGCCATGGGATTGGATTGGAAATTCACGAAGGGCCGACGCTTTCGTTCCGTTCGGATGTCGTGCTTGAGCCAGGCATGGTTGTCACCGTCGAGCCGGGCATTTACATCCCGGGGCTTGGCGGGGTGCGCATCGAGGACGATACGGTCATTACTGCTGACGGGAACGAAGCTCTCACCCATTCGCCAAAAGAACTGATCATTTTATAATGGATTGCGTGAGGAGGATTTCGGCTAATGATTTCAGTCAACGATTTTCGCACAGGACTTACGATTGAGGTGGACGGCGAGATTTGGCGCGTCCTTGAATTCCAGCACGTCAAGCCGGGCAAGGGGGCGGCGTTCGTCCGTTCGAAGCTGCGCAATTTGCGCACCGGCGCCATTCAGGAGCGGACGTTCCGCGCCGGCGAAAAAGTGAACCGGGCGCAAATCGACACACGCAAAATGCAATATTTGTACGCCAACGGCGACCAACACGTTTTTATGGATATGGAAACGTACGAACAAATCGAGCTGCCGGCGAAACAAATCGAGCATGAATTGAAGTTCTTGAAAGAGAATATGGAAGTATTTATTATGATGTACCAAGGCGAAACGATCGGCGTCGAGCTGCCGAACACCGTCGAGCTGAAAGTCGTCGAAACAGAGCCGGGCATTAAAGGTGACACCGCTTCTGGCGGTTCGAAGCCGGCGAAGCTCGAAACCGGCCTTGTCGTTCAAGTGCCGTTTTTCGTCAACGAAGGCGACACGCTCATCATTAATACGGCCGACGGCACGTACGTTTCGCGGGCGTAAGCGCAAGCCCGACAGGCACCGTCTCGGACACCTTCCGGGGCGGTGTTTTTTATGCGCAAAATGGGCGCCGTTTCGCTCTCCCCCATCGTTTTCCTCAGTAAAAACTTCTTCTGAAACGGCTTGTTTTCGCATACGTTTGTACTAATCGATCCCATTTGGCAAAACAGGAGGGGAACATGAAACATTGGCTGCGATCGATCGACCCGTCCGTTATGGCCATGGCTGGCATGCGGATGGTGTCCGCGTTCATTGAACTGAGCGCGGCGCTGTTGATGCTTATGTTCAATGACGTGAAAAAAGCGCTTGCCGTTAATGCCGCGCTTGCTGTCGTCGGTCCAACCGTCATGATGGTGACCATGGCGATTGGACTGCTTTCGCTTGCGGACGAGCTCTCGTTTTCACGGCTTGGGCTTGTGGCGCTCGGGATCGCGCTCATTTTGTTCGCAATTTACAAGTAAGGCATAAACGGCGCATTCCGCCCATACATATGAACTAGTCCACAAGAAAAGGGGGAGGGCCATGGAAGCGGTGTGGGGAATTTTGCCGAAAACGGTCGCCGCCGCGTTGCAGCACCATCTTCCTTCATGCCGCCGCGGAATTGAAGAAATCCGCATCCGCGTCTCCCGGCCGCTTGAGGTGATCGTCAACGGAACGGCCCGATTGCTGCCGTATGAAGTGACGAAAGAAGACGGCGTGCATTTGCTCAACAAATTGAGTCATTATTCGATCTATGCCGTCGAAGAAGAGCTGAAGCGCGGATTTATGACGATTGAGGGGGGGCATCGCGTTGGGCTGGCCGGCAAAGTCATTACTGAAGGGGGCAAGGTGAAAGCGATCCGCGATGTTTCCTCGTTTAACATTCGCATCGCCAAGGAACAGATCGGCATCGCCGAGCCGCTGATTCCGTATGTGTACGACGGCCGCTGGCGTCATACGATGATCATCGGCTCGCCGCAGACGGGAAAAACGACGCTCCTGCGCGATGCAGCGCGCTTGATTAGCAGCGGGACGAGGCGCATTCCGGCGCAAAAGGTGGCGATCGTTGACGAACGATCGGAAATCGCTGGCTGTGTGAAAGGGATTCCTCAGTTTTCGTTCGGCCCGCGCCTTGACGTGTTGGACGCCTGCCCGAAAGCGGAAGGGATGATGATGATGATCCGCTCGATGAGCCCTGATGTCATGATTGTCGACGAAATCGGGCGCGAGGAGGACAGCGAGGCAGTGCTTGAAGCGGCCAATGCTGGCGTCTCTGTATGGACGACTGTGCACGGCCGCAACATCCAAGACGTCTGGCAGCGTCCGACGCTCGGACCGGTGATGGAACAAAAGGTGTTTGAACGGTTTATTGAGCTGACGAACATTCCCCATCCCGGCTCAATCCGACGCATTCTCGACGCTGGCGGAACGGTGCTGTATGAAAGGGCGGTGGTCCATCGATGAAATGGTTTGGCGCTCTGTTGATTCTCGCCGCCTCAACATGGCTTGGGTTTGCCGCCGCCCGCGTGTTGCACGAGCGGCCGCGCCAGCTCCGCCAGCTGAAAGCGGCGCTGAGGGCGCTTGAGGCGGAAGTGATGTATGGCCATACGCCGCTTGCCGACGCCGCTATGCATCTCGCCCGGCAAACGGCCGCCCCGTTGTCCGAATTGTTCGAGCGGTTTGCCGCCGCGTTATGCACAGAAGAAACGAGCGCCGCCGAGGCATGGGAAAAAAGCTTGCGAGCCGTATGGGGAAAAACCGCTCTAAAGCAAGGAGAATTTGAAGTGATGAAACAATTTGGCGCCACGCTTGGCCAATACGACCGGCTCACCCAGCAAAGGCAAATCGCGCTGGCGCTCGCCCATCTTGAGCGGGAGGAAGCGGAAGCGCTAGACAACCAGGCGCGCTACGCCAAGATGGCGAAAAGTTTAGGCGTGTTGGCCGGCCTGCTGCTCGTCATTTTACTCATGTAGACAGGAGGCAGAATCATGGGCATCGATGTCGATCTCATTTTGAAAATCGCCGGCGTCGGCATCGTCATCGCGTTTTTGCATACGGTGCTCGATCAGATGGGGAGGAAAGAATACGCCCAATGGGTGACGCTGCTCGGCTTTATTTATATTTTGTTTATGGTCGCTTCCATCGTCAGCGACTTGTTCCAAAAAATCAAGGATGTCTTTTTGTTCCGCGGGTAGGAGGGATCGGCCATTGACATTTTGCAAATCGTCGGCCTCGGGTTGATCGCGACGTTTTTGGTCGTGTTGCTGCAAGAGCAAAAGTCGAATCTGGCCTTTTTGTTGACCGTGTTTGTCGGCTGCACCATTTTTCTGTTGTTGGTCGATCAAATCAGCAGCATTTTGGCGATGTTGCGAAAAATGGCCGAAGGCGCCCATATTCAGATGGTGTATTTAGAGACGATGCTGAAAATCATCGGCATTGCCTACATTGCCGAGTTCGCCGCGCAAATTTCCAAAGACGCCGGCCAAGGGGCGATCGCCGCCAAAATTGAGCTCGGCGGCAAAATCGTCATTTTGGCGCTGGCTGTTCCGATTTTAACCGCGATCATCGAAGCGGTCATCGGCCTCATCCCGTCGGCGCGCTAAAGGGGGGAACGGATTGAAGCGAACAGCGTTCCTTATTGTTGGGCTGCTTTCTCTCTTTTTTTGTCCGTTGGTCGTACAAGCCGCAAGCGATGGACCGTCGGTCAGCGAGCAGCTTGCTCAGCTCGATGTGAGCGATATCCGCCGCTATTGGGAAACGATCGTCAGCGAGTATGGAGGGTTTTTGCCGGAAAGCGAGAAAGGGCCGCTCACCGATTTTTTAAGCGGCGACAAGCAATGGTCGCCGTCCGAATGGCTGAAGGCGCTCGCCCGCTATTTGTTTTATGAACTGCAGGTGAACGGCAAACTGCTCGGCACGCTCATTTTGCTTGCTGTCTTCAGCACGGTGCTGCAATCGCTGCAAAATGCATTCGCCCAGCAGGAAGTAAGCAAAATCGCCCAGGCGGTCGTCTATATGGTGCTCTTGTTGATCGCCTTAAACAGCTTTCGCCTCGCGGCGGATTATGCGCTTGAGGCGGTGCGGACGATGAGCCATTTCATCATCGCCCTCGTTCCGCTGCTGCTCGCCCTGCTCGCCACTTCCGGCGGGGTCGCGTCGGCGGCGTTTTTCCACCCGATCATTTTGTTTGTGATGAACACCACCGGCACGGTCGTTGAATACGTCACCTTGCCGCTTTTGCTTCTGGCTGCGCTGCTTTCTGTCGTCAGCACGCTCAGCGACCGTTACAAGGCGACTCAGCTCGCCGATTTGCTCAACAAAGCCGCCCTCGGTTTGCTCGGCCTCATTTTGACCGTGTTCCTTGGCGTCATGTCCGTGCGAGGAGCGACAGCGGCCGTGGCTGACGGCGTGGCGCTCCGGGCGGCGAAATTTGTCACCGGCAATTTCATCCCGGTCGTCGGCAAGCTGTTCACTGATGCCGCCGATACGGTCGTCGCCGCTTCCATGCTGTTGAAAAATACGGTCGGGTTGGTCGGGGCGGCGATTTTGCTCATGATCGCCATCTTTCCAGCGGTGAAAATTTTCGCCATCGTCATCGTCTACAAACTATCGGCTGCTCTTCTGCAGCCGCTTGGCGGCGGACCGGTATTGTCCTGCCTCAACATCATCGGCAAAAGCATCGCTTACGTGCTGGCGGCGCTGCTCATTGTGTCGCTCATGTTTTTCTTAAGCCTCACCGTCATGGTGATGGCCGGGAACATTACGATGATGGTCCGCTAGGGGGAGCGCTATGCAGCTAGTCATTGAGTGGGTGACAAACATCATTTTGTTTTTGTTGTTTGCTGTCATCATCGATTTTTTGCTGCCGTCGGGGACGATGCAAAAATACGTGAAAATGGCTGTCGGGCTTATGCTCGTTCTCGTGATGCTCGCTCCGGTGCTCCGGCTCGCTTCCGTTGATCCCGAGCAGCTCATCGCGTCGGCGCTCGTCCATTTTTCCAACGGCCGTGCGGGGGAGGAGGCAATAAAAAATCAAATCGAACAGCAGAAAAAAGAAATACAAGCCTCGCAACGCGCATATATTTTAAAACAAATGGCTGTCCAGCTCGAAAACGATGTCAATGAGGAGTTGATGGAAAAGTATGGGCTGAAAGCGGATGTCAACGTTTACGCCAAGCCAGGCGACGACTGGCGCATGCCGGATGACATCAAGACGATTGAGGTCGTCCTTTCGAAACAGAAGTCAGCCGGTTCGGTGGAACCGGTTGTCATCGATACGACGAAGCCGCCGGCTTTGCCGGAGGGCGATGCTTCGCTGGCAGAGGAGGTGCGCGCTTTTCTCGCCGGCCGATGGGAAATCGATGAAGATAAAATTGACGTGCAATTTAGGGGGAGGGAATAGAGGGGGGATGTTGCCGCTCATCAAACGGCTCTTTTCTTCAGCGCCGAAAGACGGGGAAGGAGCACAGAAAAAATGGCCGTTTTCGTACGTCGTCGTCCTGCTGTTGGCTGGTGTCGCCTTGATGGCGGCAAGCCATTGGGCAAACAGTGGAGAGGAAGCCGAAGCGAAGCCTTCCGCCGGGCAGCCGTCCGCTCCAGCCGAGCCGGCATTCCTGGCAAGCAAGGAGACGAAAGAGAAAGTGATCGCCGCCTATGAGGAGCGGTACGAAAAAGAACTGAAAGCCGCTCTTGAGGCGATCGAAGGGGTGGATGATGTCACGGTCGTCGTCAATCTCGATTCCACGGAGTTGAAACTGTATGAGAAAAAGCGTTCGACTCAGCAGCAGACAACGGAAGAGAGCGACAAGGAAGGCGGGAAGCGGACGATCGAAAACGAGTCGACCAATGAAGAAGTCATCATTATTCATAACGGCGAAGAAGAAACGCCGCTTGTCGTCGCCACGAAAAAGCCGGACATCCGCGGCGTTCTCGTTGTCGCCAAAGGGGCGGATAATTTGCAAATCAAAAAATGGATCGTCGAGGCGGTGACGCGCGTGTTAAACGTTCCGAGCTACCGCGTCGCTGTCTTGCCGAAAAAATGACCGGGTAAGGGGAGGAGATCGGCATGTTGAAAAAACAAACCGTATGGCTGTTGACGATGTTGAGCTTGGTCGTTGTGCTGTCGGTCTATTACGTGACAGCTCCAAAAAATATGAACGACAGTCCGGCATTTACCGCCAATAAGAAAACGGAAAAAACAACCGATCAGCCGAGCGTCGCTGTCGAAGAGGCGAAAAAGCCGTCCGCGTCTGGCGAAACGGGCGACGACTTGTTTACAGCGCTGCGCATGAAAATTGAGGATGAACGGAGCCGGCTGCGCGATGAGCTGAACGCCATTGTCGCTTCAGCGAACGCGACGGCGGAAGAAAAAAGTGAAGCGCTCGACAAAATTGAAAAATTGCAAGCATTGTCCGAAAAAGAAGCAACGTTGGAGACGCTCATCAAATCGAAAGGCGGTTATGAAGACGTGCTCGTGCGCGCCGATGACAACCAAGTGCGCGTGACGATCAAAGCGAAACAAAGCTCAGCTAAATCGGCGAATGAAGTCATTCATATGGTGAAAAAAGAAATACCCGATGCTGAATACGTGACGGTTGAGTTTCAGCCGGCTGGATGAACGCGCTGCTCTTTAGGGCAGCTTCTTTTTTTGCGGAAAAGTCTTTTGTTTGTCCTACTGTTGTGTGTATAATCGTTATGGACACGTTTAGGCACCGCCAGAAAGGAACGGGCTGCACGATACTTGGAGAAAGGTGTGAGATCGATGAAAATTCAAGAAATCCGTGAATTGATCCGCTTGGTCGACCAGTCCTCAATTGACGAATTCGTATACGAACAAGGCGAAACAAAAGTACATATGAAAAAAGGAACGGCTGCTGTCGCCGTTGCGTCGGCTGCGGCCGCACAGACGGCGGTCGCGCCGCCGGCGCCTGCCGCTCCGGCAGCGGTCGAACCGGCTTCGGCAGCTGCTCCCGTTCAAGCAGCGGCCTCAGAAGCGCCGGCACCGAAAGCGGAAACGCCGGTGGTCAAAGAAGAAAAGCCGGCTGTGGAAGGCAACTTGCATCAAATTACTTCGCCGATGGTCGGCACGTTCTACGCAGCGCCGGCGCCGGACAAGCCGCCGTATGTGAAGCCGGGCGACAAGGTGAAAAAAGACACGGTTGTCTGCATCATCGAGGCGATGAAGCTGTTTAATGAAATTGAAGCGGAAGTCGATGGCGAAATTGTCGAGGTGTTGGTGCAAAACGGCCAGCTCGTCGAATATGGCCAGCCGTTGTTTTTAGTCAAGCCTGAATAAGGGAGAGAACGGACGATGATCAAAAAAGTGTTGGTGGCGAACCGCGGGGAAATCGCCGTCCGCATCATCCGCGCCTGCCGCGAGCTTGGGATTGAGACGGTCGCTGTCTTTTCGCAAGCCGACCGCGACGCCTTGCACGTGCAGCTGGCTGATGAGGCGTACTGCATCGGGCCGACCGCTTCGAAAGACAGCTATTTAAATTTCACAAACATTATGAGCGTCGCCACGCTGACTGGCTGTGACGCCATCCACCCCGGTTACGGGTTTTTGGCGGAAAATGAAGCGTTCGCCGAGCTGTGCCGTGAATGCAACGTGACATTTATCGGCCCAAGTCCGGAAGCGATTGCAAAAATGGGCATTAAAGACATCGCTCGCGAGACGATGCGCGAGGCGGGGGTGCCGATCGTGCCTGGGTCGCGCGGGGTTATCGAAAGCCTTGATGAGGCGCGGGCGATTGCCGAAGAGATCGGCTATCCGGTCATCATTAAAGCGACGGCCGGCGGCGGCGGGAAAGGAATCCGCGTCGCCCGCGACGAAGGCGAGCTCGTCAAAGGCATCAACATCACCCAGCAGGAAGCGGCGACGGCGTTTGGCAACCCAGGCGTCTATATTGAAAAATATATCGAAGATTTCCGCCATGTCGAAATTCAAGTGCTCGCTGATTCGTACGGCAATACGATTCATCTCGGTGAGCGCGACTGCTCGATCCAGCGCCGGTTGCAAAAACTGGTCGAGGAAGCGCCGTCGCCGGCGCTTGACGACGAGATGCGCCGGAAGATGGGCGAGGCGGCGGTCAAGGCGGCGAAAGCGGTCAACTACACCGGCGCCGGTACGGTTGAATTTATTTATGACCACCGGAACAAACAATTTTACTTCATGGAGATGAATACGCGCATTCAAGTCGAGCATCCGGTCACTGAACTGATCACCGGTGTCGATTTGGTCAAGGAGCAAATCCGCATCGCCGCCGGTGAAAAGCTGTCGATCACCCAAGAGGACGTCACGTTTAACGGCTGGGCGATCGAGTGCCGGATCAACGCCGAAAATCCAGCGAAAAACTTTATGCCGTCGCCGGGGAAAATCGCCATGTACCTGCCGCCGGGCGGCCCGGGCGTGCGCGTCGATTCCGCCGTCTATCCAGGCTATACGATCCCGCCGTATTATGATTCGATGATCGCCAAATTGATCGTTCATGCGCCGACGCGTGCGGAAGCGATCGCCCGCATGAGACGGGCGCTTTCGGAGTTTATCATCGAAGGCATTCATACAACGATTCCGTTCCACATAAAATTAATGGAGCATGAGAATTTTCAAAGCGGTGAGTTTAATACGAAGTTTTTGGAGTTATATGATATTATGAAGGCGGAATAGGAGGTGCCTTATGTCTGAGCATGTCTTTGAAACAGAGCAAGTGTACCCGGCGCTCGGCAAGGTGGAAATTGCACCGGAAGTGATTGAGGTGATCGCTGGCATCGCGGCGTCAGAAGTCGACGGCATCGCGCAAATGCGCGGCAATTTTGCCGCCGGCGTCGCCGAGCGGTTTGGAAAGAAACACCATGGCAAAGGCGTCAAGGTTGATTTGCGCGACGACGGCGTCGTCATCGATCTTTATTGCCTCGTCCAGTTTGGCGCATCGATTCCGAACGTGGCGAAAAAGGTGCAGGAAAATGTGCGCCAGGCGCTTTGGAACATGACCGGCCTCGAGGCGAGCGAAGTGAACGTTCATATCGTCGGCATCCAGTTTGAGGGCGGCAAGCAGGAACAAGGCGTGGTCGAACAGTGATCTCGCAAGGCAGTTGCTTTTTCGGCGGCTGCCTTTTTGTTTTTTTGGCCAAAGTTTGTTATTGTAATGAACGAGGCCGTTGTGGCGCAACCAACGGCAGCGCGAATGATTTGTGGGAAAAGGCTGGCTTTTTCCGAAAAATATGATATGATTTCATTGTGAATGTTCGTTTTTTTGGAAAGGGGGACCGCCATGAAGCGGCATGAAGCACGGGAAAAGGCGTTGCAGGCGCTGTTTCAAATCGATGTCGGACGCATTCCACCAGACGAGGCGCTCCACAATGTCACGGGCGGCGGCGACATCGACCCGTTTTTGCGCCAGCTCGTCTTTGGCGTCGTCGAGCACCAGGAGGAGATTGACGAGCTGTTGCGCGCCAATTTGGAAAAATGGACGCTTGAACGCGTCGCCAACGTTGACCGCGCCATTTTGCGCATGGCGACGTACGAGATGAAATACGCCGATGATGTGCCGGTAAGCGTCAGCCTCGATGAGGCGGTCGAGCTGGCGAAAAAATTCGGCGATTGGAAATCCGGAAGTTTTGTCAACGGCGTGCTTTCGAAAGTGAAGGCGGCGCTGCAAAAATAAAACCGGCTGCATCGCGGGCAGATATCGAACGATGAACGAGGAGAGGGGAACGAAACACGATGACAGCACAAATCATTAGCGGAACGGAGATGGCGAGGACGATTCGCACCGCATTGGCGGATGAAGCCGCACAGTTGAAAGCGGACGGCGTTGAGCCGGGGCTGGCCGTCATTCTAGTCGGCGACGATCCGGCATCGCATTCGTATGTAAAAGGAAAACAAAAAGCGTGCGCCGAGGTCGGCATTCGCTCGTTCCTTTACACGTTTCCGGCGGCGATCGACGAAGAGACGCTGCTTGCGAAAATCCGCGAGTTAAACGTCGATCCGGCGGTGCACGGCATTTTAGTGCAGCTGCCGCTGCCGGATCACATTTGCGAATGGTCGGTCATTGAAACGATCGCACCGGAAAAAGATGTCGATGGGTTTCACCCGATCAATGTCGGAAAAATGATGATCGGCCAACGGGCGTTTCTCCCTTGCACTCCGCATGGCATTTTAGTGATGGTGCAATCGGCCGGCATTGACATCGCCGGCAAGCACGTCGTCGTCGTCGGCCGAAGCAACATCGTCGGCAAACCGGTTGGCCAGCTGTTTTTGCGCGAACATGCCACCGTCACCTACACTCACTCGAAAACGCCGGATTTGGCCGCCATCACTCGGCAGGCGGACATTTTGATCGTCGCTGTCGGCAAGGCGCGCCTCATCGGCCCGGAACACATCAAGCCCGGGGCGGTCGTCATCGACGTCGGCGTCAACCGGCTTGAGAACGGCAAATTGTGCGGCGATGTCGATTTTGACGCTGTGAAAGAAGTGGCTGGCTATATTACGCCGGTGCCGGGTGGAGTCGGGCCGATGACGATTACAATGCTCTTGCACAACACGATTGAAGCGGCACGGCAGCTGGCCGCAAAGTGAGGGCAGGATCAGTGGAAGTGAAATATGTGACGGTCGGGGCGTTGACGAAGTACATCAAACGCAAGTTCGATGTCGACCCGCATTTGCGCGATCTATGGGTGAAGGGCGAGATTTCGAATTTTAAGCAGCATTCGCGCGGCCATATGTATTTTACGTTGAAAGACAGCCAAGGACGCATTGCCGCCGTCATGTTCGCCGGCTACAACCAGCATTTGCCGTTCCGCCCTGAAGATGGGATGAACGTGCTCGCGCGCGGGGAAATTTCCGTCTATGAACCGAACGGCAACTATCAGCTTTATGTCAAAGAAATGCAGCCGGAAGGTGTCGGAAGCCTCTATCTAGCCTACGAACAGCTGAAGCAGCGGCTCGAGGCGGAAGGGTTGTTTTCGCCGGTCCATAAAAAGCCGCTTCCAGCCTTCCCTCGCTGCATCGGCGTCGTTACATCGCCGACTGGAGCGGCGGTGCGCGATATTATGACGACGATTCGCCGCCGCTATCCGCTCGCTAAAGTCATTTTGTTTCCAGCGCTCGTTCAAGGGGACGGGGCGGCGCCCTCCATCGTGCGCGCCATCGAGCGGGCGAATTCGTTCGGCGGGGTTGATGTGCTGATTGTCGGCCGCGGCGGCGGCTCGATCGAAGAATTGTGGGCGTTCAATGAAGAAATCGTCGCTCGCGCCATCTTCGCCTCAAAAATACCGATTATTTCCGCTGTCGGCCATGAAACAGATTTTACGATCGCCGACTTTGTCGCCGATTTGCGGGCGCCGACGCCGACGGCAGCAGCTGAGATGGCGGCGCCGCATGTTGGGGAGCTCGCTGAGCGGCTCGCCGAGCGGAAATGGCGGCTCATCCGCGCCATGAAAGAGCAGCTTGCCGCTGATAAAGAGCAGCTTCGCCGGCTGCAAGGATCCTACGCATTCCGCTATCCCAAGCGGCTCTATGAACAAAAAGAACAGCAGCTTGATGCGTTGCTTGAGCGGCTTAGCCGCCAACGCGAACGGCTCGTCGACAAACATCGTCAGCGGTTGCATGAGCTTGACATGAGACTATGGCGGCACCATCCAGCTGCAGAGCTTGAGCGGATGAAAGAACGGCAAAAGGCGGCCGCCAATGCGCTGGAAAAAGCGATGCGCACCGCGGTGGAGCGCCATCGGTTCCGCTTTCGCTCCAACCTCGCCCGGCTTGAGGCGCTCAGTCCGCTTCGCATCATGGAGCGCGGCTACAGCTTGGTGTACAATGAGCAGGGCGAGCTCGTGAAACGAACGAACCAGCTTCGAATCGGCGAGCATCTTTCCATTCAAGTTCAAGACGGACGAGTCGATTGTCAAGTGACGGGAGTGGAGGAAAAACACGTATGAGCGAAGAAAAAGAGATGACGTTTGAAGAAGCGATGAAAAAACTGGAGGAAATCGTCGAAAAGCTCGAGGAAGGGAACGTGCCGCTTGAGGAGGCGATCGCCTTTTTTCAAGAAGGCATGAAACTGTCCAAGCTTTGCCATGATAAATTGCAGCATGTGGAGAAACAGTTGGAGTACATGCTGCGTGAAGACGGCGAGCTTGTCCCTTTTTCGCCGGAGGAGGAGTGACGGGTGGCGCAGCTTTCGGTTGAACAGTTTCTCAACGAACAAAAACGGGCCGTCGAGGCGGCGCTTTCCTCCTATATGGCGCGGCTTCGTGGGCCGGAGACGCTGAAAAAGGCGATGGCCTACTCGCTTGAGGCCGGCGGCAAACGAATCCGCCCGCTTTTGTTGCTGGCGACCATCCAAGCGCTTGGCAAAGACCCGGCGATCGGTCTGCCAGTCGCTTGCGCCATTGAAATGATCCATACGTACTCGCTCATTCATGATGATTTGCCAAGCATGGACAACGATGATTTGCGGCGCGGCAAACCGACGAACCATAAAGTGTTCGGCGAGGCGATGGCCATTTTGGCCGGGGACGCCTTGCTTACGTATGCGTTTCAATTGATCGCCGAGGTTGATGACGACCGCGTTCCGCCTTCCGTCCGGCTGCAGCTCATCGAGCAGCTCGCGAAGGCGGCCGGCCCGGAAGGCATGGTCGCTGGACAGGCGGCTGATATGGAGGCGGAAGGAAAAACGCTGGCGCTTGCGGAACTGGAATACATCCACCGCCATAAGACGGGGAAAATGCTGCAATACAGCGTGCACGCCGGCGCCCTGCTTGGCGGCGCCGATGGTCGGCAGACGCGCGAACTCAACGAGTTCGCCGCACATTTAGGCCTCGCCTTTCAAATTCGCGACGATATTTTGGACATTGAAGGAATGGAAGAAAAAATCGGCAAGCGAGTCGGCAGCGACCGCGACAACAAGAAGGCGACATATCCGGCGCTTCTTTCGCTAGGCGGTGCCAAAGAGAAACTGGCGTTTCACATCGACGCCGCGAAGCGCCATTTGCAACAAGCCAAAATCGATGACGCGGTGCTGGTCTACATTTGCGAGCTTGTCGCGGTCCGCGACCACTGATGCGGGGCGGCGGCCTCTTGTTCCCGTTGTTCGCTTTCCTTCGGGGCGGAGGCGGCCTTGTTTTTTTGGTTGTTTTCCGCCGGGCGGCCGCCGCAAGTTCTATAGATACACCACAAAACGCGTCCTAGTGATGACGGGCTGCGTTGGCGGGAAAAGTCGATTTTTCGCGCCGGATCATGTATAATAATACTACCTGTACGAGGAGAAACGGCTCGGAGAACGACAGAATGAAAGCGAGTGATCTTTGTTGGACTTGACAAAAATTGACCATCCGCGCGTTGTCAAAAACATGTCCATTCCTGAGCTGAAACGGTTAAGCGCCGAGATTCGGCGGTTTTTAATTGAGAAGTTGTCGAAAACGGGCGGACATATCGGCCCGAACTTAGGGGTCGTCGAGCTGACGATCGCCCTCCACCGCGAATTCGACAGCCCAAAAGACAAGCTCATTTGGGATGTCGGACACCAGTCATACGTGCATAAAATTTTGACCGGACGCGCCGCCGCGTTCGACACGCTCCGCCAATACAAGGGGCTGTCCGGGTTCCCGAAACGGAGCGAAAGCGAGCATGACGTGTGGGAAACGGGCCATAGCTCGACGTCGCTGTCGGCGGCGATGGGAATGGCGATCGCCCGTGATTTGAAAGGGACGGATGAATACATCGTGCCGATCATCGGCGACGGGGCGCTCACCGGCGGCATGGCGCTTGAGGCGCTCAACCATATCGGGCATGAGAAAACGGATATGATTGTCATCTTAAACGACAATGAAATGTCGATCGCTCCGAACGTCGGCGCGTTGCACAACATCCTCGGTCGGTTGCGCACCGCCGGCAAATACCAGTGGGTGAAAGATGAACTGGAGCTGCTGCTCAAGCGCATCCCAGCGGTCGGCGGCAAGCTGGCGGCGACCGCCGAGCGGCTGAAAGACAGCTTGAAATATTTGCTTGTCTCCGGCGTGTTTTTCGAAGAGCTCGGGTTTACGTATTTAGGCCCGGTCGACGGCCACGATTTTGAGGATTTGCTTGAGAACTTGCGCTATGCGAAGAAGATGAAAGGCCCCGTGCTTGTGCATGTCATCACGAAGAAAGGGAAAGGATACAGTCCGGCGGAAAACGACAAAGTCGGCACATGGCACGGCACAGGGCCGTACAAAATCGAAACCGGCGCTTTTGTCAAAACGAAAGAGGCCGGTCCGTCATGGAGCGCGCTTGTCAGCGAAACCGTGCGCCGGCTCGCCCGCACCGACCCGCGCATCGTCGCGATTACGCCGGCGATGCCGGTCGGCTCGAAGCTGGAAGGGTTCGCAAGCGAGTTCCCAGATCGGATGTTTGATGTTGGCATCGCCGAGCAGCACGCGACAACGCTCGCGGCTGGATTGGCGACGCAAGGGATGAAACCGTTTTTGGCCATTTATTCGACATTTTTGCAACGCGCCTATGACCAAGTCGTCCATGATGTATGCCGGCAAAACTTAAATGTCTTTTTCGCCATTGACCGTGCTGGGTTGGTCGGGGCGGACGGCGAAACGCACCAAGGGGTGTTTGACATCGCCTTTTTGCGCCATGTGCCGAATTTGGTGTTGATGATGCCAAAAGACGAAAACGAAGGACAGCACATGGTGTACACCGCCATCCGCTACGACGACGGGCCAATCGCCATGCGTTTCCCGCGCGGCAACGGGCTTGGCGTACCGCTTGATGAGGAGCTGAAAGAAATCCCAATCGGCACGTGGGAAGTGTTGCGCGACGGCTGCGATGCGGCGATTTTGACGTTTGGCACGACGATTTCGATGGCGCTTAAGGCGGCCGACGAGCTGGCGAAAGACGGCATATCGGTGAAAGTCGTCAACGCTCGCTTTTTGAAGCCGATGGACGTGGTGATGCTTCACGAACTGCTTGAGAGCCGCCTGCCGATCTTAACGGTCGAAGAGGCGGTGCTGCAAGGCGGCTTTGGCAGTGCTGTGTTGGAGTTTGCTCATGATCATGGTTATCACGGAGCGGTCATCGAACGGATGGGCATCCCGGACCGCTTTATCGAACATGGAAGCGTCAGCGAGCTGCTCAATGAAATCGGGCTGACGTCGACCCATATCATCGACCGCATCAAAACGATGGTGCCAAGAAAACAGAAAAGGGCTTGAGACATGAAAGGAAAAAAAGAACGGCTCGATGTGCTGCTTGTCGAACGAGGGCTGGCGGAAACGCGGGAAAAGGCGAAGCGAGCGATCATGGCCGGGCTTGTCTATTCAAACGACGTTCGACTCGATAAGCCCGGGGAAAAAGTGCCGGTTGACATTCCGCTTGAGGTGAAAGGCAACCCGCTTCCGTACGTCAGCCGCGGTGGGTTGAAACTGGAAAAAGCGTTGCGCGAGTTTCATATTCGCGTGGAAAATAAAATTGTTCTTGACATCGGCGCGTCGACCGGCGGTTTCACTGACTGCGCCTTGCAGCATGGGGCGAAGCTGACGTATGCCGTCGATGTCGGCTACAACCAGCTTGCCTGGAAGCTGCGTCAAGACGAGCGCGTCGTTGTAATGGAGCGGACGAACTTCCGCTACGTGACGCCGGATCAGTTTACGAAAGGGCTGCCGGAAGTAGCTGTCATCGATGTCTCGTTTATTTCGCTGCGGCTCATTTTGCCGGTCGTCAAGACGGTCATGGTGCCGGGCGGCGATGTGATTGCGCTCGTCAAGCCGCAGTTTGAAGCCGGCAGGGAAAAGGTCGGCAAAAAGGGGATTGTTCGCGACCCGAACATTCACGAGGAAGTGCTCGAATCGATCATTCAATTCGCCTGTGCGGAAGGGTTCGATGTTCTTCATTTAACGTATTCACCGATTACCGGCGGCGACGGCAATATTGAATTTTTGCTTCATGCTGCCTATCCTGGAGGAAACCGGGAGGGAGAAAACCGACTGCCAGCATCCGTCGCCGACGTGGTGAGCGAGGCGCATGCCCGATTGCGGGCGGGGAGCGTGGAGCCAAGCGGCAAATAGCGTCGGCGGGACGGACAATCTGCTCTGCACTTTGAAAAGCGGGGAGGTGGCGCAATGTGAACAAAGGGCAAAGGCATATTAAAATTCGCGAAATCATTATGAACCATGACATTGAAACGCAAGACGAGCTTGTCGACCGGCTGAGAGAAGCTGGCTTTAACGTCACCCAAGCGACCGTCTCGCGCGACATTAAAGAAATGCAGCTCGTCAAAGTGCCGATGGCCAACGGCCGCTACAAGTACAGCCTTCCGTCCGACCAGCGCTTCAATCCGCTGCAAAAGCTGAAGCGGGCGCTTGTTGATGTGTTTGTGAAGCTTGACGGAACGGGCAACTTGCTTGTGTTGCGGACGCTGCCGGGCAACGCCCATGCCGTCGGCGTCTTGCTCGACAATTTGGATTGGAACGAAATCGTCGGTACGATTTGCGGCGACGATACGTGCCTGATCATCTGCCGTACTCCGAAAGATGCGGAAAAAGTGTCCGACCAGCTGTTGTCCATGCTCTAGGCGAGGACCGGCCCAGCTCCCGTTCCACGTTCAAGGACGGAACGACAGGGCGGTCCTCGTTTGCAAATCCGAACATACGTGCTATAATCAAAAGTGGAATTAATCGGACAGGCAAGGAGTGGTGAAATGCTCGCCGAGCTGTCGATTAAAAATTTCGCCATTATCGAGTCGCTCTCGTTGTCGTTTGACAAAGGGCTGACGGTGTTAACCGGCGAAACGGGAGCCGGCAAATCGATCATCATCGACGCGATTCATTTGTTGATCGGCGGACGCGGCTCCGCTGAATTTGTCCGCTTTGGAGCGGAAAAGGCGGAAATCGAAGGGCTGTTTTTGCTTGATGATGACCGCCATCCGTGCTGGCAAAAATGCGCAGACGTTGGCATCGACGCCAGCGACGGCATGATCGTGTTGCGCCGCGATATTTTCGCCAACGGCAAAAGCGTCTGCCGCATTAACGGCAAGCTCGTCACGACGGCGGTGCTGCGCGACATCGGGGCGACGCTTGTTGATATTCACGGCCAGCATGAACATCAAGAACTGATGGATCCGTCCCGCCATCTGCCGCTTTTAGACGAGTTCGGCGGCCTAGAGGCGGCAGAGGCGCTTGCTCGCTACCGCGCCGTCTACGAGCGGTATGAGGAGCTCGGAAACAAATTGAAAAAGCTGAGCGAAAATGAACAGCAAATGGCGCACCGGCTTGATTTGCTGACGTTTCAGCTGCGTGAAATCGAGCAGGCGGCGCTTGAGCCGGGCGAGGACGAGCGGCTGATGGAGGAAAAAGTTCGCATCGTCAATTTTCAAAAAATTTATACCGCGCTGCAGAAAAGCTATGAGGCCCTCTCCGGAGAGGGACGCGGGCTTGATTCCATCGGGGAGGCGATGCGCCATCTCGATGACGTCGCAGGCATGGATGCAGCGCTCAAAGATGCGCATGAAACGACGGCGAACTGCTACTATTTGCTCGAGGAAGTCATGTACAAGCTGCGCGATCAAATTGAGGAGATGGAATACGACCCAGAGCGGCTCGATGCCATTGAAAGCCGTCTCGCGGAAATCGGGCAGCTCAAACGAAAATACGGGGCGACAATCGCCGATATTTTGCACTATGCCGAGATGATCGCCGAGGAAATCGAGACAATCGAAAATCGCGAAACGCATGTGCATGAGCTTAAGCAGCAGCTCGCTCTGGTGACGGACGAGTTGCTCACGGAGGCGAAAAACGTCACCGCTGTTCGGCAAACATATGCCCGGCGCCTGATTGAGCGCATTCATCAAGAACTGAAAGACTTGTACATGGACAAAACGAAATTTGACATCGTATTTGCCAAGCGCGAAGGATCGCTTGACGCCCCCTTGGTCGACGGCGTGCCGGTTAGGTTCCAAGAAGACGGCATCGATGTCGTCGAGTTTTACATTTCGACGAACGTCGGCGAGCCGTTAAAACCGCTCGTCAAAGTCGCTTCCGGCGGCGAGCTGTCGCGCATTATGCTGGCGTTGAAAACGATTTTTTCCAAACATCAAGGAGTGACGTCGATTGTTTTTGATGAGGTCGACACCGGTGTCAGCGGACGCGTCGCCCAGGCAATGGCGGAAAAAATTTACCGCATCGCCAGCCAGTCGCAAGTGCTTTGCATTTCCCATCTGCCGCAAGTCGCTGCGATGGCGGACACGCACTTGTTGATCGCCAAAGAGACGGATGGGGAACGGACGAAAACAGTCGTGAGGAAGCTCAATGAGGAGGAGAAAGTGAAAGAAATCGGGCGGATGATTTCCGGCGTCGAGATGACGGAATTGACGAAACGGCATGCCAAAGAGCTGTTGGAACTGGCGGCGAAAATGAAACATTGATTCCTGTTTCCCCTGTTCGTCGAGGGGAGGAGCATCCCTCTCAAAGCGGGCCGATTCCGCCTGCCTGTTCTGCCTTGGCGCCCGCTTTCCTTAAGAGAACTACGGTGTTTCATAAAGATAAGCAAAAAAGCCGCGCGGCTGTCCGGATGCAAGTCCATCCAATTCCGGGCAGCTTTTTTATCGGCAGGGCGATTATATTTTCCCCGGTTCAGGCAAAATTAAAACTGTAACCGTTTTTGCATGGTGTAGGCGGGAGCGAGGAGAGTGGACGACATTGAATAAAGAAACGGCGCGAAAAATCGCAGGAGTGCTTCTCCTTGGTATATTGACGGCCATCGCCTTTTCCAAACCGATGAAGGAATATTGGCAAATTCCGAAGCAGCTTGTCCTGTTTGAAGGCGATGCGGTTGAATTTCCTGCCGCTTCCCTTCCCGTGCAAGCGGCCGTCAATGACCGAAACGCTCCCGAAACGCTCAATATTGAGCGAAAAAACGGTTCTCTGTCTGTAAAGGCGAAACGCCGCGGACATGAAACGATGATGTTGCAGGTTGCCGGAATGCCGATCAAGCAAGTGGATGTCAACGTGCTGCCGACGCTCAAAGTCATTCCCGGCGGACAATCGATCGGCGTCAAGCTCAATACCGTCGGCGTTCTTGTCGTCGGTTACCACCTTGTCGAAACCGAAAACGGGAAAAAATCGCCGGGAGAGGCAGCCGGCATTCAAGTCGGCGACATCATTATCGGCATTAACGGCCAAAAAATCGAAAACATGAGCGACCTTTCCCCTTTCATCGAGGAGGCCGGCAAAACGGGAAAACCGCTTCATCTAAAAATTCTGCGCGATCAGCACTCCATGACGGTGAAGCTCGTTCCGCTGAGAGACAAGCATGACGATGTGTACCGCATCGGCCTGTACATTCGCGATTCGGCCGCCGGCATCGGGACGATGACATTTTACGACCCCAAATCAAAAACATATGGCGCACTTGGCCATGTCATCTCTGACATGGATACGAAAAAGCCGATTGTCGTGCAAAACGGGCAAATTATGCGCTCGACCGTCACATCGATCGAAAAAGGGACGAGCGGCAATCCAGGTGAAAAATTAGCCCGCTTTTCCGACGGCGAAGAAGTGATCGGCACGATCACCACCAACAGCCCGTTTGGCATTTTCGGCAAGCTGATCAAACCACTGCCGAACGGTCCGTTCACAAAACCGATCCCGGTTGCCTTGGCGAACCAAGTGAAAGAAGGACCGGCAAAAATATTGACAGTGGTGGAAAACGACAAAGTCGAGCAGTTTGACGTGGAAATTGTCAGCACCATTCCGCAGAAATTTCCGGCGACCAAAGGCCTCGTGATTCGCGTCACGGACCCGCGCTTGTTAAAGAAAACAGGGGGCATCGTCCAAGGGATGAGCGGCAGTCCGATCATTCAGGATGGAAAACTTGTCGGCGCAGTGACGCACGTTTTCGTGAACGATCCGACATCCGGCTATGGCGTCCACATTGAGTGGATGCTGCAAGAGGCAGGCATCGATCTATACGGCAAACAAAAGAAAGCGAGCTGACAAAGTCGGCTCGCTTTTTCCCGGCAGCCAACATTCGATTCTTGCGTATATTTGGTGAAATGACGAGTGATGATTTGGTCACCATTCATCTCTTCCTGATCATCCCAAGGTCAATGTTTCGAAATGCTGTGAGCGGCTTCATTGATTCCGCCATATTGGTTAGGCTGCCACTAAAAATTTTTCAAAAAAGGCGGCAAAAATTTTGCCGGTTTGGCATAGATATTTGGTGAAACATCCGTTAAAATGAAATGTGTAAAGATTTTTCGACAAACGCATCGCTGGTGAAAACGAATATTGTCTAATGAGCTCGTTTTTTGTTATAATTTTTATTTTTTGAAAAATAAAAGGATTTTTTGCCGCTGTTGTCGAATGTACGTTAATGGAATGTTACATAGCAAGAAAAAGTGGGGGAGGACGATCGTTTTGAGCATTAAGGTGTGCATTGCCGATGATAACCGCGAATTGGTGACATTGCTTGACGAATATATCTCGAGTCAGCCGGACATGGAAGTGATTGGCACGGCGTATAACGGCCAAGATTGCCTTCATATGCTCGAGGAAAAGCGGCCGGATATTTTGCTTCTGGACATCATTATGCCGCACTTGGATGGGTTGGCTGTGCTTGAGAAAGTCCGCGCAGGTTGTGAGCATCAGCCGAGCGTCATTATGCTGACGGCGTTCGGCCAGGAGGATGTCACGAAAAAGGCAGTGGAACTCGGCGCTTCCTACTTCATTTTAAAACCGTTCGACATGGAGAATTTGGTCCATCACATTCGGCAGATTCATGGCAAAACGGCGCCGATGGTCAGAAAAACCGGCTCTGCCTACCAGGCGCGCGACAACAAACCGAAAAATTTGGATGCGAGCATTACGAGCATCATCCATGAAATCGGCGTCCCGGCGCATATTAAAGGCTATCTGTACTTGCGCGAAGCGATCGCGATGGTGTACCACGACATCGAACTGCTCGGCTCCATCACGAAAGTGCTCTATCCGGACATCGCGAAAAAATACAACACGACGGCCAGCCGCGTCGAGCGCGCCATTCGCCATGCGATCGAAGTCGCTTGGAGCCGCGGCAACCTCGAATCGATTTCCTCGCTGTTCGGCTATACGGTGAGCGTCTCGAAGGCAAAGCCGACAAACTCGGAATTCATCGCCATGGTGGCCGATAAGCTCCGGCTTGAGCATAAAGCATCGTAACGGAAAACGAATGATAGCCAAAGCGGCAAGACGCTCCGCAATCGGGGGCGTCTTTTTTGCCGTTTGGCGGCTTGCTGGAACGAAAAAAGGGGGAACGTGGCTTGCGCCGGTGTGGTGCACAGAGGCGGCTTTACCGCCAAGGGCCAGACGGTTAAGATGGGTCGTTTTCTTTTTCTTTTTTCTCCAATTCCAGCAGCTTGTTCACCAAAATGTGCGGCGGCATATGCATGATCTGCTCGATCGGCACGCCGAGCGCTTTGGCCAGCTTTTGCGCTGTTTCCAGCGAAATTTTCAACGGCTGCATCATCTCCACCTCGTTTGTTCATAGTATTATTTTTAGTATAACGAACGACCGCCGGTTTCGGCCAGCTCGTTGGCTGAACGGCGAATAAATGCGAAAGGAAGAAGGCAGAATGACATTGATTTTTGCCCACCGCGGGGCGGCGGGGACGCACCCGGAAAATACGATGGCGGCGTTTATCGAGGCGGAAAAAGCGGGAGCGGACGGCATTGAATTGGATGTGCAGCTCACAAAAGACGGCGAAGTGGTCGTCATTCATGACGAAACGGTCGACCGGACGACGGACGGCAGCGGCTGGGTGAAAGACATCACGTACCGCGAACTGCGCCGATTGAACGCGGCGGCCATGTGGGACGGCAAACACGGCCATTGTCCGATTCCGCATCTTGAGGAAGTGCTTGCTTGGCTGTCATCAACACGGATGGCGGTCAACATCGAGCTGAAAAATAGCCTCATCGCCTACGAAACGCTTGAGCAAAAAACGATCTCCCTCGTGCGCCGCTATGGGCTTGAGAAGCGGACGATTTTGTCATCGTTCAATCATCATAGCATGCGCCTTTGCCGAACGCTTGCACCGGAAATCGAGACGGCGCTCTTGTACATTGAGCCGCTGTATGCCCCATGGACGTATGTGCGTGCCATGAACGCCGACGGGGTGCATCCGCACTATCGGACGGTGACGGCGGAATTTGCCGCCGAAGCGCGGCGGCGCGGGGTGGCGGTCCGCCCGTTTACGGTAAATAAGCGAAATGTGATGAAAACGATGTTTGCTTATGGCGTTGACGCCGTCTTCACCGACTACCCGCGCCAAGCGAAGCAATGGAAAGAGAAAACGCCTTAACGAGAGACGTTAAGGCATTTTTTGTTTGCCTTGAAATGGATGTTTTCCCAGTGTAATAGGCATCAACGTTCCGGGTCAAGGCGTTTTTCGTTTTCGTTGAAAACGCGCCTGCACTTTGTTGCGTTTCCGGTCGCGGTGCAGCAAAAAACCGCCGAGAAACGCCAGCCCAGCGGCAAACAGCGCGAGCCCGGCGAGAAATTGCAGCCATAAGGCAGAAAACAGCGGCCCGTTGATGCCAAACAACGCATCGCGCATCCATTTGATGCCAAGCGCCGCTCCAAGCCCGGGAATGACTAAAATCAACAGCGCAATCATTCGCCCCATCGCGATCGCGTTCCTTTCCGAAAAGAGTAGCCTTATCGACTATCATAGCGGTTATTGGGCGTTTGTCAAGGAAAGAGCAAATCAAGTATGATAAAAGTGTCTGCAAAAATTGGCATACTATAAAGTGTGGTGAATGGACATGAAAAAAGTGATGATCATTGGGGCTGACTCGCGCGGAATGTCGCTTTTGAAGCTGCTTCACGGGGCGTCGGGATTTGACGTTGTGGCGGTTGTTGACGTCGATGAACAAGCTCCGGGGGTGCAACTGGCGCAAAAATGGGGCATCGCTGCTGCGAGCGACTGGCGTCCATGGATGGCCGAGCCGCTTGATTTGATCATTGAAACGACGGGCAGGGCGGATGTCCTTGAGGAAATCCGTCGATTGGCGCCAGAGGGAGCCAATATTGTCCCAAGTGCAGTCGCGCAGATGATGGCCGAGCTCGTTGAAGAAAAAGGAGCGCTCATCGCCAAATTGAAAAGCGAAGCGGCTCGGCGCGCGCTCATCTTTCATTCGTCCCACGATGGCATGATTGTCGTTGATGAATATGGTTACATTACCGATATGAATCAAAGCGCGGCGGAGCTGCTTGAAGTCGATAAAGACAAAGTGATCGGCAAGCATATTTTGACCGTTCTGCCGTCAAGCGGCTTGCCGCGCGTGCTCGAAACGAGGCAGACGGAGTTTCATCAAGAAGTGGAGCTGGCCAATGGAAAAAAATTGATCACCACCCGCATCCCGATCATCGATGACAATGGCAAACTGTTTGGGGCGCTCGCGGTATTCAAGGACATCACCGAGCTTGTCGCTTTGGCGGAAGAAATCACCGACTTAAAAGAAGTCCGCATGATGCTCGAAGCGATCATCTATTCGTCGGAAGAGGCGATTTCCGTCGTCGATGAAAATGGGAACGGTATTTTGATCAACCCGGCGTATACACGGCTCACCGGTTTGACAGAGGAAGACGTCATCGGCAAACCGGCGACCGCCGACATCGCCGAAGGGGAAAGCATGCATATTTTCGGCTGTATTTTGGAGCGTGGCACNTCGTCGGAAGAGGCGATTTCCGTCGTCGATGAAAATGGGAACGGTATTTTGATCAACCCGGCGTATACACGGCTCACCGGTTTGACAGAGGAAGACGTCATCGGCAAACCGGCGACCGCCGACATCGCCGAAGGGGAAAGCATGCATATGCAAGTATTGAAAACGCGCCGCCCGGTGCGCGGAGCGCGCATGAAAGTCGGCCCGAAAAACCGGGATGTCATCGTCAATGTTGCGCCGATTATTGTTGATGGCGTATTGAAAGGGAGCGTCGGCGTCATTCATGATGTGTCAGAAATTCAGCGGCTGACGGCTGAACTCAATCGGGCGCGGCAAATCATCCGCACGCTCGAGGCGAAATATTCGTTTGCCGACATCGTCGGCGAGTCGGAAGAGATGAAGGTTGCCATCGAGCAGGCGAAGCTGGCGGCGAAAACACCGGCGACGATTTTGCTGCGGGGGGAATCAGGGACGGGCAAGGAGCTGTTCGCCCACGCCATTCACAACGCGAGCGACCGAAAGTATAACAAGTTTATCCGCGTCAACTGCGCGGCCATTCCGGAAACATTATTGGAAAGCGAACTGTTTGGCTATGAGGAAGGAGCGTTTTCCGGCGCGCGGCGCGGAGGCAAGCGAGGGCTGTTTGAAGAAGCAAACAACGGAAGCATTTTCCTTGACGAAATCGGCGAACTGTCGGCCAGCACGCAGGCGAAGCTGCTCCGCGTCTTGCAGGAGCGGGAGATCGTCCGCGTCGGCGGGACGAAGCCGATCCCGATCAACGTCCGCGTCATCGCCGCCACGAACGTCAACCTTGAAAAAGCGATTGCCGAAGGCGCCTTTCGCGAAGACTTATACTATCGGCTCAATCGGATGCCGATTTATATTCCGCCGCTGCGTGCCCGCAAGGAAGACATTCCAGCTCTTTGCCGGCGTTTGATCCAGAAACTGAACCAAGATTACGGGCGCAACGTCGAAGGTGTCACGGATGAAGCGATGGCGAAGCTTCTTGCCTATGATTGGCCGGGAAATGTCCGCGAGCTCGAAAATGTGCTCGGGCGGGCGATGATTTTCATGAAATTTCATGAAGTGATGATCGATGCGACGCATTTGCCGCCGCTCGCTTCGCCTTCGTCAGTGCCGGCTCATCGAGTGGAAACGGAAGAGGAGATTCGGCCGCTTGAGGAAATGGTGAGCCGATACGAAGCGAGCTTGATTGAGCAGGCGCTTCGCCGCCATCGCGGCAATAAAACAGCGGCGGCCCGGGCGCTTGGCATTTCGGTGCGCAATTTATATTACAAGCTGGAGAAATACGGGCTTGACAAAAATATCATGCAATAATTTGCGCGGAGTGAAGAATATTGCACATATCTGTTTGCGAAGGTAGTGTGTTTTAAAGCGCTTTCAGTCATTTTTGGTTGGCACAGTTTTTGCATAAAAAGACTGTGCCGCACGATTTGCAGAAAAGGTTGGTGCAGATGATGAAGCTTGAATCGTTAGTGCAAGAAGCAAGACAATGCCAGGACCGGACGGTGGCCGTGGCGGCGGCGGAAGATGAAGAAGTGATTGAAGCGGTGGCGATGGCGCTCGAACACCGTCTCGGACGCTTTGTGCTTTATGGCGATCGGGAGCGGCTCGGACGGCTGTTGAAGGAAAAAGGATGCGCCCGCTTTTCCGACGTCGATGTCGTTCATGCGAATTCGATCGGGCAAGCCGCAGAGCTTGCCGTGCGCGCCGTCCATTTGAACGAGGCGGATGCGTTGATGAAAGGGCATGTGCCGACGGCAACGCTGCTGAAAGCGGTCTTGAACAAGGAGTATGGGTTGCGCGCTGGGAAGGTGTTGTCCCATGTCGCTGTTTTTGAGGTGCCGGAGTTTGAACGATTTGTCATCGTCACCGACGCGGCGATGAACATCGCTCCGGATTTGGAGCAAAAGGTGCAAATTGTCAACAACGCCGTCAGCATCGCGCGCTCCATCGGCATCGAGCGCCCGAAAGTCGCGGCGCTGGCGGCGGTGGAGACGGTCAATCCGGCCATGCCGGCAACACTTGATGCAGCGGCGCTCGCAATGATGCAAAAGCGGGGGCAAATCGAACATTGCCTCGTTGACGGACCGCTTGCGTTGGACAACGCGGTGTCGCTGGCGGCGGCGAAGCATAAGCGGATTGAAAGCGAAGTGGCTGGACAGGCTGATATTTTGCTTGTGCCGGACATTGAATCCGGCAACATGCTGTATAAGTCGCTCGTCTATTTTGCGAACGCACGCGTCGGCGCAGTCATCGCTGGGGCGAAGGCGCCGATCGTGTTGACGTCGCGCGCCGACTCGGCGGAAAGCAAACTGTATTCGTTGGCGCTTGCTATTTGTTCGGCAGCAAAATGAAATAGATGAAGGAGGCCATCAGTGATGGAACTGTTTCAATATATGGAAAAATATGATTATGAGCAAGTGTTGTTTTGCCAAGACAAAGAATCCGGATTGAAGGCGATCATTGTCATTCATGACACGACGCTCGGCCCGGCGCTCGGCGGGACGCGCATGTGGATGTACAATTCGGAAGAAGAGGCGCTTGAAGACGCCCTGCGCCTCGCCCGCGGCATGACGTACAAAAACGCGGCCGCCGGCCTTAATTTAGGCGGGGGCAAGACGGTCATCATCGGCGATCCGCGCAAAGATAAAAACGAGGCGATGTTCCGCGCGTTCGGCCGGTTCATTCAAGGGCTGAACGGCCGCTACATCACGGCGGAAGACGTCGGCACGACCGTTGCCGATATGGACATCATCTATCAGGAAACGGACTATGTCACCGGGATTTCGCCGGAATTCGGCTCATCCGGCAACCCGTCGCCGGCCACGGCTTACGGCGTATATCGCGGGATGAAAGCGGCGGCGAAGGAAGCGTTTGGCAGCGATTCGCTTGAAGGAAAAGTTGTCGCCGTCCAAGGGGTTGGCAATGTCGCCTACCATTTATGCCGCCATTTGCACGAAGAAGGAGCGAAACTCATCGTTACCGACATCAACAAGGAAGCGGTGGCGCGCGCGGTCGAGGAATTTGGGGCGAAAGCGGTCGACCCGAACGACATTTACGGCGTGGAGTGCGACATTTTTGCTCCATGCGCGCTCGGCGGCATCATCAACGACCAAACGATTCCGCAGCTGAAAGCGAAAGTGATCGCCGGCTCGGCGAACAACCAGCTGAAAGAGCCGCGCCATGGCGACATGATCCATGAAATGGGCATCGTCTATGCACCAGATTATGTGATCAACGCCGGCGGCGTCATCAACGTCGCCGATGAGCTGTACGGCTACAACCGTGAACGGGCGATGAAAAAAATCGAGCAAATTTATGACAACATCGAAAAAGTGTTTGCCATCGCCAAGCGTGACAACATTCCAACGTATGTGGCCGCTGACCGGATGGCCGAAGAACGAATTGAAACGATGCGCAAAGCGCGCAGCCAATTTTTGCAAAACGGCCATCATATTTTAAGCCGCCGCCGCGCCCGCTAATAGTGGCGAGGGGCGGCCTTCCGCCCCGCCGGCGGATGATGGAGGGACAGCAACGATGGAAGAGCAGAAGTTTCGCATTTTAACGATCAATCCAGGCTCGACTTCAACGAAGATCGGCGTCTTTGAAAACGAACGGCCATTGCTCGAAAAAACGATCCGCCATGAGGCGGACGTGCTTCGGCAATATAAAACGATCGCGGACCAGTATGAGTTCCGCAAGCAAACGATTTTGCAAGCACTGGATGAAGAAGGAATCAATTTATCGAAGTTGAGCGCCGTCTGCGGCCGCGGAGGGCTTCTCCGTCCGATCGAAGGCGGAACGTATCGCGTCAATGAGGCGATGCTTGAAGATTTGCGGCGCGGATATTCCGGCCAGCACGCGTCCAACCTCGGCGGCATTTTGGCGCATGAGATCGCCTCGGCCTTAAACATCCCGGCGTTTATCGTCGATCCGGTCGTTGTCGACGAACTCGATCCAATTGCCCGGATCAGCGGATTTCCGCTCATTGAGCGGCGCAGCATTTTCCATGCTTTAAACCAAAAGGCGGTCGCGCGCCGCGTCGCCAAGCAGCTTGGGAAACGGTATGACGAACTGAACTTGATCGTCGCCCATATGGGCGGCGGCATCACGGTCGGCGCCCACAAGCAAGGAAGGGTCGTCGATGTCAACAACGGCCTTGACGGCGAAGGCCCGTTCAGCCCGGAGCGCGCCGGGACGGTGCCAGCGGGCGATTTGGTTGCTTTATGCTTCTCTGGTGAATATTACCGCGAAGAGATCATGAACATGCTCGTCGGCGGCGGCGGCCTTGTCGGTTATCTTGGCACGAATGATGCGGTGAAAGTCGAGAAAATGATCGAAGCCGGCGATGAAAAGGCCAAGCTCGTGTATGAGGCGATGGCGTACCAAGTGGCGAAAGAAATCGGTGCGGCAAGCGCCGTGCTTTCCGGCAAAGTCGACGCCATCATTTTGACCGGCGGACTGGCGTATGGCAAATCGTTTGTCGAACAGATCACTCGCCGCGTGCAATGGATCGCCGATGTCATCGTCCATCCGGGCGAAAACGAACTGCAGGCGCTCGCTGAAGGCGCGCTTCGCGTCCTGCGCGGCGAAGAAGAGGAAAAAGTGTATCCAGGCAAGGCCGTTTCGCCGGTTCCAGCCCGGCGCTGATGCGGCAACGGACAGAAAGGAGAAGGCAAGATGGCAAAAGAATACGATGTCGTCATTCTCGGCGGAGGAACGGGTGGCTATGTGGCCGCCATTCGCGCCTCGCAGCTCGGGTTGAAAACGGCCGTTGTGGAAAAAGGGAAGCTCGGCGGCACGTGCCTGCACGCTGGCTGCATTCCGTCCAAAGCGCTGCTTCGCAGTGCCGAAGTGTACGCACAAACGAAAAACGGCGAGGCGTTTGGCGTCATCGCCGACGGCGTGCGCCTTGATTTTGCCAAAGTGCAGGCGCGCAAAGCGGCGATTGTTGAGCAGCTCCACAAAGGCGTGCAGCATTTGATGAAAAAAGGGAAAATCGATGTGTACGCCGGCACCGGCCGCCTGCTCGGCCCGTCGATCTTTTCCCCGCTGCCGGGGACGGTGTCGGTCGAAATGAACGACGGCAGCGAAAACGAAATGCTCGTCCCGAAATTCGTCGTCATCGCCACCGGTTCGCGCCCGCGCACGCTGCCGGGGCTCGAGCCGGACGGCGAATTCGTGATGACGTCCGATGAGGCGTTGCAAATGGAGACGCTCCCCTCGTCCATCTTGATCGTCGGCGGCGGTGTGATCGGCATGGAATGGGCGTCCATGCTTAATGATTTCGGCGTTGACGTGACGGTGCTGGAATATGCCGATCGCATTTTGCCGACAGAAGATGAAGACGTGTCAAAAGAAATGGAAAAACTGCTCCGCCGCCGCGGTGTCAACATCGTCACGGGAGCGAAAGTGCTGCCGGAAACGCTCGAGAAAGGAAACGGCGTCACGATCCAAGCGGAGCATCAAGGCGAGCGGAAAACGTTTACGGCCGACAAGATGCTTGTTTCCGTCGGGCGGCAGGCGAACATTGAGGGGATCGGCTTGGAAAACACCGAGATTGTCGTGGAGAAGGGGTATATTCAAACGAACGAGTTCGGCCAAACGAAAGAATCGCACATTTACGCGATCGGCGATGTCATCGGCGGCCTGCAGCTTGCCCATGTCGCCGCCCATGAAGGGATTTTTTCGGCGGAGTTTTCTTTCGGGAATATGTTAAAAAATACCGGTAATTTGAATTTGAGATACAATGTCTTTTAATTTTTCTTTACCGATCAACGCATTATTGATAAAATCATTTGCATTGGTATATTCTTGATGATTTGAATTATAGTACTTTGTAAGGCAAATGCCTGCTTGAGTATTCGTTATGGAATAACGTTCACCTTTATAGATAAATTCTATATCATGTCCAATCTCTATAAGCTCTATTAATTTTTCTAAACTCATATTTTATCTTCCTACTTTCTTCTACCTTTATTCATTGGTTCTGCTTTCCCTCTTTTAGTTTTTTTTCATCCCATTTCCATTTATGTCGATGTGGTCCCCAAGGATGATGTTTTGGATTTCCGTGATCGCTATAGTCCATGTCTTTTTTCGCTCTTCCTGCACTATCATAATATCTTCGTTGTATAACCTTTCCTTTCTCATCCCTTAAAGTTAAACTTCCTTTTCTAGGACCTGTTAGAGGTAAAGAACCTTTACTAGTCAAACTTTTTACTTTCTTTCCTAAATACCACGCTCCATAGGCCCCGACAACAGCAACAGTACCAATTAACATTACTTGTCCAATGTAAATTATCACTTTATTTCCGCACAAAAAAGACTCTTTTTTGCACATTCCTTCGGAATATCCCTCTCCCCCTTTCCGAAAGAATGTGCTAAATTTTTTGTGAATTATTTCGGAATGGGACATGGGTGATTTCCAGAGGGGGGACGAGNTGTAAATTATCACTTTATTTCCGCACAAAAAAGACTCTTTTTTGCACATTCCTTCGGAATATCCCTCTCCCCCTTTCCGAAAGAATGTGCTAAATTTTTTGTGAATTATTTCGGAATGGGACATGGGTGATTTCCAGAGGGGGGACGAGGACGTGATTCGGTTTCATGACTTTCAGGTCGATGTCCAGACATATGCCCAGCGGGGAAAACAAAACGACTTTCCCCTTCTTAAGCGGTGCCCTCATTGCCAGGCAAAACGCCCTCTTTATCGCCATGGGTACTACGAACGAAATGCCGTGACGTCGCATCAGTCTTATCGCATTTGGATCGCTCGGTATCGCTGCCCGGAGTGCAGGAGGACGGTGGCCGTGTTGCCTTCATTTCTTCTCCCTTATTTTCAGTATACGTTGCCCACCATATGGAGAGTGGTGAAAGAACGGTTGGGCCTGACTCCGAAACGGGGGATGGAGGAGGCTCCACTCCTTCCTACGGATGAAGGGGTTTTATTTTATGTCCGACGTTTATTCCGAAATTTGAACCACCTTCATTGGTTTTTTGCGGAGCGCTGGAGAAAAATTGGTCCTGCCATCGCCCAAGCGAGAGAACGAGCCCTATGGTGGATCCAGACGATGGAGGAGATCGGCCTCTTTTTCGTCATCCAAGAGATATGGGAGCACCGATCGACGCATCTTTTTGCACGTACATTCAGTTCCTGATTTTACTTATATCCCCTTATATGGAATCATTTATAGATTCCACAAACCTTTCCTCTCGACGGTCGGGGGAATGATCCGATAGGATAGAGACAGGATGGACCGATAAGGTCCTAGAATGGGATGAACGAAGGAGGAGATCGAAATGAATGAGTCGATGAGACAGGAGATCGCTTTATTTCGGTATGGATTGATCGCTCCATTGGTGAATGGACAAGTCGATCCAAAAACGTACTTGAAGGAAGTAGCGGAACGGATCCATCAAGTTCCCCACCATGGAGAGAAACGCATCGCCGCCAAAACGATCCTCGACTGGTGCACGCAGTACAAAAAAGGGGGCTTTGAGGCGCTGAAGCCGAAACGACGGTCGGACCGTGGCCATTCCCGGAGGCTGTCACCTGAAGAAGAGGATCACATTTTAGCCCTGAGAAAAAAACACCCCCACATGCCCGTGACGGTGTTTTACCAACACCTTATCGAGCAGGGGGAAATCCAATCCATCTCTTATTTCACTATATACCGACTTTTAAAAAAATACAACCTCGTGGGGAAAGAAATTTTACCGATTCCTGAACGAAAACGATTCGCGTACGATCAGGTCAATGAGCTCTGGCAAGGTGATTTGTCCCATGGCCCGTTGATTCGCGTGAATGGCAAAACGCAAAAAACGTTTTTGATTGCCTATATCGATGACTGCTCGCGGGTCGTGCCGTACGCTCAGTTTTTCTCTTCCGAGAAATTTGACGGGTTGCGGATCGTAACCAAGGAAGCGCTGCTTCGATACGGAAAGCCGAAGCGAATTTACTCGGATAACGGCAAGATTTATCGGGCGGAACCCTTGCAGTACGCCTGCGCGGAGTTAGGGATCACCTTGATCCATACCCAGCCGTACGATCCGCAAAGCAAAGGGAAAATCGAACGATTTTTCCGCACCGTACAGACGCGGTTTTACCCGTTGCTCGAAATGAATTCACCGAAGTCGCTCGAAGAGCTAAACGAGCGATTTTGGAAGTGGTTGGAGGAAGATTACCATCGAAAACCGCATGCCTCGTTGAACGGGAAGACGCCACATGAAGTGTTTCAATCGCAAGTCCATTTGGTGTCGTTCGTCGANATGAATTCACCGAAGTCGCTCGAAGAGCTAAACGAGCGATTTTGGAAGTGGTTGGAGGAAGATTACCATCGAAAACCGCATGCCTCGTTGAACGGGAAGACGCCACATGAAGTGTTTCAATCGCAAGTCCATTTGGTGTCGTTCGTCGACGATTCGGATTGGCTCGACTCGATCTTTTTGAAACGCGAATACCGTAAAGTGAAGGCCGATGGTACGGTCACGTTGAACAAGCAGCTGTATGAAGTTCCGCCCCGGTTCATCGGACAATCGATCGAACTCCGTTATGATGAACAAGGCGTGTATGTGTACGAAGACGGTCAACGGGTCGCCGAAGCGGTCCTTGTTCGCTTCGAGGACAATGCCTATGTGAAACGCCATCGGTCACCGTTTGCGACGGTTCCGGTAGAGGGAGGCGAAAACGATGTATAAAACGTTTTATTCCCTTTCCCGAGAGCCGTTTTCGAAGGAGACGAATCCACCAGAGGCTTATCAAGGGGCCTCGTATCAAGAGGCCCTCGCCGCTTTGGACTAC
>NZ_AYSF01000044.1:0-12715 GCF_000498995.1 Geobacillus thermopakistaniensis | reverse complement strand
GGTGAACCAGGGGCCGGCAAGACATTCGCCCTTCGGGCGTTTAAGGAATCCCTGAATCCGTCACTGTATCACGTCGTTTATTTTCCATTGTCAACGGGAAGCGTGATGGACTTTTATCGCGGCCTTGCCTTCGGGCTCGGGGAAGAGCCGAAATACCGCAAGGTCGACTTGTTTTATCAAATCCAACAAGGGATCGAGCGCTTGTATCATGAACAACGGGTAACGTCAGTGTTCATCCTCGATGAAATGCATTTAGCGAAGGATGCCTTTCTGCAGGATATCGCGATCCTGTTCAACTTTCACATGG
Organism: Geobacillus thermopakistaniensis; assembly: GCF_000498995.1. Classification (NCBI taxonomy): domain Bacteria; kingdom Bacillati; phylum Bacillota; class Bacilli; order Caryophanales; family Anoxybacillaceae; genus Geobacillus; species Geobacillus thermopakistaniensis. The sequence goes on along the minus strand of NZ_AYSF01000044.1, from coordinate 12,408 downwards.
ACTCAACGAATCCGTTTGTCTTGATTTTGGCGGGGCTGCCCCATTTACAGGCAAAACTACGGTTGAATCAACACCGTCCGCTTCACCAACGAATCATCATGCGATACCAGATGGGGCCTCTTGATAAGGAAGAAGTGGTAGGATATATCGAACACCGCCTGAAACAGGCGGGGGCGAAACACCCGATTTTTACCCCAGCTGCCTTAGAAGCGATCGCCCTGCAGTCGCAGGGGTGGCCGCGGATCATCAACAACCTCGCCACCACTTGCCTGTTATACGGCGCTCAATTAAAAAAACATATGATTGACGAAGACATTGTGCGTATGGCAGCCGAAGAAATGGGGTACTGACACAGCAGGGGCTGATCGGCCCCTGTTATGTTTCATCCCGATCCATCCTCATTCTAGTTAATCATCCGAAATAATGTGCAAACGTTCGGAAATAATCTGCAAAACCTGGAATAATTCGCAAAGATTTTGCACATTATTTCCGAATCCGTCCGAAATAATTTGAAAAAGGGATTCTGAAATAATGTGCTAATTTACANTCTAGTTAATCATCCGAAATAATGTGCAAACGTTCGGAAATAATCTGCAAAACCTGGAATAATTCGCAAAGATTTTGCACATTATTTCCGAATCCGTCCGAAATAATTTGAAAAAGGGATTCTGAAATAATGTGCTAATTTACAGAGTAAAGGTTGCTACGATAGCCCGGAAGCTGGGAATTACTCAAGCTGAGATTGAAAATTATTTTGTTCATCCTGATATTCCTTTTGACATTATCAAACAAGCCCGTGAAAATGAAGGGAGTTTGATAAACATAGAAAATAAACATAGAAAAAATTCGCAAATTGCCAATCCATTCAATGCTTAAACACAAGTTATATCAGCGAGCAGTATTACCAAAAAGGCATCTTGCCCGATTAACAACAGATAAGTTACAAAAAATAAAATGGTTACTAAAAAGGAACTACTTTAATGATTTAGGAAAAGAAGATCAATGGGAGATGTTGCAACAAGCTTTGGATTACAGGGGAACATTAGAAAATACATGGGATTTGGATATTGAACGAAGATTGAAACGAATGTCTCAGGGGGAGTTAATATTAAAATTTACGTTCAATCCGGACTCCTATAACAATGACCTAAATTCTACAGATCTTATGATGAATTAATGGGATTTTAATTTTAAAGCCAAGCATTTTCAACACTTTGAAGTGAGAATCATTAATGTAGCCTCGCTTTTTATACTTTATCGATGGACATTGCGATTGTGTTAACATTTATTAAACATGAAAAAGACATCAGTTATAATGTTGCTGTAGATTGGTATTAGGATTAAATAAAATAATGAGTATTCGGATTTTGTGGTGGAAAGTCGTTCTCAAGTATTGCTTTCGTTATCCACCTATGCCGCATTCGCGGCACCACAGATGGATGATGGAAAAAACGCTGTTCTTACATGGAGCAAAACAAATGATGTGAAGAAATTGCTGCACTACCGAAGAACAAAATGAAGTTTGCTGCGATGCTCACTGCTGTGAGTAAATAGAAATGGGAAACGAGGATTCCAAAAGGAACCCCCGTTTCTTTTTGTTTCTTAAAGGTTTTGTTGTATTTTAATATGTATTGTAGGAATTGTAAAACACTTTGAATAACTTATTAAATGATAAATGAAAAGGAGGTATTCTTATATTTCCAATTGTATACTTTGTTCCTATATCATTAATCATTTTGTTAAACCTTTTGTATTGCAGCGCACTATATCTAATAGTTAGACAAATAAAACATAATAATCATCTTTGGACTGAAGCGAAGATTACCAATGCTGCCGCTTTTGTAGGAATACTCGTATACCATGCGGTTTATCTTTTTTTAACACCGGTGAAAAACAATGTAATTTGGGTTTCTTTATTTATCAGTTTTCTAAATATTGTTTTATCCACGTTGTTTACACTAATAACAATAAGTAAAAAATTTAACTGAGGCTGTAATCAAGTTAAAAATTAAAGGGATTACCCCAGGCAATATAGATAACCAAATTCCCGCGATAATGTTAATACGTCTCAGAGAAATGACACGCTTTAGATAATCTCTTGATAGTGGCTTTGCATTTTTTGGATAGTACCTTAAAATTAATTTCAATGAAGCATTATCTGCAAATTTTTCATCAATAAACTTTTCTCTACTAGCTATAATAGATATTACAAGTGGTATAATACTACAGATAAATAGAAAGAACATAGTCAAATTTCCGTTATGAATGTTTTGCCATATGTAAATTGAAACAAATAATCCCAGTATTACTGAAAGAGGGTAAAGCCAGCGATTAAAAAGCCTAAGCCGCCGAAATCTCTTTTTATGTTTATTATTGTTTAGAAAATGTGCCACTTCATGGGCAGCTACTTGAAGACTTGTGATACTTGTACCATAGTAAACATCTTTGGATAAGTAGATTTTGGATAGTCCATTAGGTTTATAATCCAAATAACTGTATTTTTTTCTGCCTTTCGCATCTGGAATTTCTTCTACTTTCCACTTTTCACTTGGAATGTTTTTATTTGTTAGAATCAATTTTGCGAATTTTTCACCGTTTATCACAACAAGTCCTCCTTTAAACAAGATATTACTTATTATAACTTATCATTGTAACTACTAGGATTGTTATGAATAGCCGACTAACAAAAACGTTGATAAAACTCAAACCATACGTAATACAAGGTTTGAGCTCTTTAAAAATGTATACTACAAAGAGATAGTTCCTTCGGTGGATAAAACAAGACAGTATTTTATTGCTTGCTCCGATGTCGATTGGAATGATGGAAAAGGGTTGAGGGAAAAAGTCATTTATATCCTTGTCATCCGAAAAGGGCAGCTAAAGTATTACCCAGCGCATATTCTACCTGAAGATATTGATGAAGTTTTTGCGGCGGTAAACAGGCTCAAAGTTAAAGCCCTTTCGTAAAATGGAAATATTACTGAAAGTAGAGAGGGAATAGGAAAACATGGTGTTGTCTCTTCGTTATGGTCACCATGCCGAAGAATATATTATCACGTTTATCTTCAGTGTTAAAGAGATAAAAAATGAAACCATTTACGTTACACTTGTTCCGGGATCGATTTCAAAAAGATATCGGTCTTTTATTTTTTTCTATGTATTTTGTTGGGAAAGTAAAAACTCAACATAAATGTAAAATAAACTTTTTCCATATTAGTAGGAAATAAACCCCAATATTTTACAAATAAAATACTATATGTAGTAATTATATTGTAAAAAAATAATGAAATATTGTTTTTTTAAAAATGACTGGAAAATTTGTTGATTTTTTAATTGGAAAAAATTATAATAAATTCACTGATATACGAATGTGTGTTTCTAATCCGAAAGAACGATTAACTATCTCATCAATTAGGAAAAGAGGTGCTTTATGGCAAATTTACAATCATATTTTAATAGTTTCCATGATGCAATTAAACTTGATTATGACGACAACAAAGAATTAAGAGACAAACGGGATGAATTATTAGAAATATTAAAGGCGAATATGCCTTCAGATGCTGGATCTTTTGAAATCTTTCATCAAGGTAGTTATGCTATGTACACAGGAGTCAAGCCACTGGATGACGGCGACTATGACATTGATGTGGGACTGCTGTTCAATATTTCTAAAGATGATTACCCTAACCCTGTTACTGTGAAAAAATGGGTCTATGATGCTCTAACCAAAGATTATGAAGATGTCGAAATGAAAAAGCCTTGCGTTACAGTGAAGTTTAAAGCGGAAGGCGAAGATGAACGGAATTACCATGTAGATTTTGCCGTTTACGCAGACTATGAATCTGATGAAAAAACTTATCTGGCAAAAGGCAAGTTAAACAGCAACGCTGAAAATCGTTATTGGGAAGAGTCTGACCCGAAAACATTGGTAAATGACATTAAGAATCATTTTACAGATAGTGAAGACAGAAAGCAGTTCAGACGGGTTATTCGATATTTAAAAAGATGGAAGGACATCAAATTTAAAGGACAGGTAAATCGTCCATCGGGGATTGGATTAACCGTTGCTGGGTTAACGCACTTCCAACCAAAATATACCTATGATGGTTTTACTAATACAAAGAATTATAAGGATTTGGACGCTATAGAATCATTTGTTCAAAGTATGTTGAATGCTTTCGCTTGGGTTTTCAACGAGGAAAATGAGCTTGAAGAAAGATTGCAAGTTTATCTTCCTACACCACCTTACAACGATATTTACGAAAAAATGACCGGGAAACAGATGACCGATTTTAAAGAGAAGCTCCAATGTTTATTGGACAAGCTCCAACAAGCGAAAAATGAAGCGGACCCAGTAGTAGCCTGCAAGTTGTTACAAGAGGAATTTGGGGATGACTTCCCAGTTCCTGAAGAGTCAACTACCGCTCAAAAAAGAGGACCAGCAATCATTGTAGACCATTCTTCTGCATGAGGTGAATAGATGAGAGAGCTTGAAGAAACTATAGAATATGGTTTACATGAATTATTTTCTTCAGTAAAGAGAATACCGAGCTACGAAGTGAATAGTAAACGAGGACCGTTTCAAGCTGCTTTCGAGGGTTCTTTTGCTATTGAAGGTAAAATGGTTACTATGCAGGTGGCACTCCCGAAACGATTCCCATTAGAAAAGCCTATGTTTTTCCTGAAGAACCCAAAAGCTTTAGGGTTTCTCCCGCATATTGAGAAAGATGGTTTCATTTGTTATTCCCACGATGAGGGGTTGCTTTTAGACCAGAGCAACCCCTCCGGCATTATAAAAGAAGCCTTTCATCGTGCAGAAACCACGTTAAGAGATGGAATTTTAAAAAGGAATCAAGCTGATTTTCTTAAAGAATTTGAATCGTTTTGGTCAAGACAAGAAAAGACGCAAAGAGTGGATACCCTTTTCTCGCCTAGCGATACTTTTGAAAAAATGATGGTGTTTATGGATGAAAAAACAGGAAAAACCGTTATAGTTGACAACTTGGATAGTGGAACAAAGAGATATCTGCAGACGCTTTATAAATGTGACGTGTTAAAGGACTTTCGATCTTACAGTGGTATATACATCCCATTAAGGGAAGGTACCAATATAAAACCTCCGGCGTATTGGGAATTTTGGGACATCAAACAGATAAGAAAAATGATTTTTGATAACATTACCAGCTCCACCAAGAGGAAACTCAATTCTTATTTAAAGAAACGGATGTTTAAAAGAAACGATAGAGAATATGTGCTTATTTCTATCCCACTAGAGAAAGGACAAAAGATTCTCTTTGGTATTTTGTTCTCTGATTTTAAAAAGAGGGGAAATGTAAAAAGGAGTTATCCCTTCCAACATCCATTAAAGAAAGCGCAATCTGCCTTTTCTATTACCCCGTTAACGATTAAGCGACATGATAGAGAATATCTATTAAATCGTACCATTGGGAATAATCGATTAATTGGAAAGAAAGTCACGCTGATTGGTCTAGGGTCTTTGGGGAGTAGGATTGCTTTTGAGTTGGCGAGAGCAGGTGTTACATCCTTTACCTTGATTGATAAAGATGTATTGGATGTGGATAATATTTACCGCCATGAGTTGGGAGCAAAGAGTTTATATTGGCGTTTAGAAAATCGATTTTCTACTATTTCAAAAGCCGAGGCACTGACTATGGAATTATATAATCATTTTCCAAGTCTCAATATTGAGTATGAAATAGCGGATGTTCTTGACCTAATGGAAGAAGATAGGCAACTTATAATAAATTCTGACTTGATTATCGTTGCATTAGGTTCTCCAACGGTTGAGTTGTATTTGAACGAACAGTTTCACCAAATGGGAGGCGCACCACCTGTCATCTATGCTTGGCTAGACCCTTTAGGCATAGGCGGACATTCTTTACTTACGAAGAACCAGCAGAACGGGGGATGCTTTCGATGTTTATTTACACATCCTGATGATGCCAACCACTTAATTCCCAATAAAGCATCCTTTGCTGCTCCTGACCAATTTTTTGGAAAGACCTTGGCAGGTTGTGAATCGGTTTTTACGCCTTACGGTTCAATGGATGCCTTACAAACGGCAATTATTGCCACTCGATTAGCTGTGAAAACCTTGAATGGAGAAGAAAAAGGAAATCCGCTTCTTTCATGGAAAGGCGATGCTACTGAGCTTTTGTCTCAAGGATTTAGGGTAAGCAAAAGATATGAGTTATCTAGTGAACAACTTTTTGACTCTAGATATCAATATAAAGTAGAACATTGTCCAGTATGTGGAAATGGGGAAACAAGATGATTTTTAAGGGGGAAACCGAAGGATTATTGAAGTTAAGCGAAAAAGTGGTTTCTGTGTTTCATCAATATCGTCAAGTGAGCAGAAATGATAAAGAAGCAGGGGGCGTTTTATTAGGGCGGTTTATCCAAAACTCAGAAGATGTTGTTGTAGACTGGGTAACGGTGCCTATGGAACGAGATGTTCGTAAACGCTATTTTTTTCAAAAGTGTAGAGAAGACCACCAAAGGATAATCCATGCTGTTTGGGAAGAAAGTGACGGGACATGCAATTATCTAGGGGAATGGCACACCCACCCCGAACCACATCCTATCCCATCACCTCACGACCTGAGAGAATGGAAAAAGGTCCTAAAAGATACCATTTGTGATTCCGATAAATTATTCTTTATCATCGTAGGAACTAAATCAGTAGACGTCTGGGTTGGACTTAGACCCAATTTGGAAATAAAAAAACTAACGAGGTGCTGATAACATGGCTAGAGATGCATTTAAATTATCGACCATTGATGATAGAGCTCTTTGGGTGGCTTCCGGTGGAATGTGTGCAAAATGCAAAAGAGTATTAATCTTTGATGATATTGAAAGAAAAGTCAATCTTGGCGAAAGAGCACATATTATCGGTAAGGGAGACGGGAAAAATGCACCGCGGCGTGAATTTGCTGAGGAGTATGGTATCACTGAGGAAAACATCGACTCATTAATGAATCTGATGCTCATGTGTAAAGAATGTCACCATATAATTGACACCAATGTAAAGCAATATCCACCGGATGTTTTGTTTGACATGAAAGAAAAACACGAGTCATGGGTGATGAGTCGTTTATCGCAAAATAAGAAAGCGATAGCAGTGTTACACAAAAGAAAAAACAGCATCCCTCTTGATACTATCTTACTTTCAGATGAAATTGATACATTAATTTTGGATGCTGTAGCCATTCAAGAGGAATTTACGGATTTCTCTCCTGAAGGTTGGGAATTAGCCAAAAAAGAAAATGAAGAGTTTTTTCAAAAGATTGTCCAGTCGAAAAGAGAATATACAGGAGCTTATCTCTATATTTTTCCTTTATCTCCGATTCCATTGCTAATTCATTTGGGTAAATTAATTTCTGATACTGTTCCAGCAGTGGTTTTCCAGTTCGACAGGGATAGTCAGAAATGGTGCTTAGAAGATGAAAGTAAAGATTCTATCCCGCAAAAAGTTATCATAAGCCAAACGGATGAAGTGCATGAATCCCTGGTAGTAACAGTTCAGGTGAGCGGAACGATAACAGAGGAATTGATAAAAGAAGCGGTAGGAACAGCTTATCAACACTTGGATATTCGTATAGAAAATCCTCAATTAAATTCCGTATTATACAATCATGACGTAACAAACATCAAACGTGCATTTCGTAAAGAACTCTATAGACTAAACGACTTACATCATTATAAAGAAATTCACTTATTTTATTATGGACCCGCTGGGCTCGCTTTTGAGCTAGGACGTTGTGTGAATGATAATATTTTGCCAGAAATCCATTTATATGAATACAGTAATAGGAACGAGAAAAAGTATATGAGAGCGTTTAGCATTTGATGATGTTTAGATTTGTCAGAGGGTTACTAATACGAGTGACGAATGTTGAAAAATTATTTAATAAATGTATGTGATAAAATCAAGCAAGAAACTTTTTTTGGGGGAGAGTTTTGGAAGTTAATACTGAACGTTTATTAATTGTTCCATGTACTTTAGAGAATTACTATAAATTATCCAATCAATATGATATGGGACCTCAATATTGAAATGTATTTGGAGCAGTTAAAGAGAGATTCTTCCGTTAAAGGTTGGGGTGTTTGGTTTGTCATACTTAGGGAGAATAATCAAGTTATTGGTGATATTGGATTCAAGGGAAAGCCTAATGACCGAAAGACAGTGGAGATAGGGTATGGTATCATTCCGGCTGCACAAAATAAAGGTTTTGCAACAGAAGCAGTTCAAGGACTAATTGATTGGGCATTTTCTTCTGGACAAGTAGAGAAAGTTATTGCCGAATGTTTAGAAGACAACGTTGCATCTATCAGGGTTCTTGAAAAGGTAGGAATGGAAAGAACTTCTGCTAAAGATGAAATGTTATATTGGGAATTAGAGAAACCTTTTAAGTAACGAAATCAAATTTTGGAGAGCATAAGGGGTATTAATAAAACATACCAACGGGAATCATTAATTAAATGAAAGGAGACAAGAAAAAGCATGACCGTCAATTTTTACGACGGTCTTTTACATATCCAAAAAATCAACATTAAAATTTAACAGAGCCAAAAACAAAATAAATGATTTTTCTAATGGGTGCGATGCCTAAATAAGACATCGACTATTTTATTCAACCTCAATGGAAGAACGAGTTAACTTCCATCATCTGTATTGAAGCTCGCTTCATGGTCGGCTAACGGAGCGGGTTAGTGTGAAGTAGGTCTAGGAAAGGTAAAACAAATAGAAAAGGGTGATTATTTTGTCTATTAGGGAGCAATTTGTAAATATTGACGGACAATGGGCTTACATTGGGCAACCTAAAAAATCGAATGGTTATGGCGTTATTTTTTTAGGTGGATCTATTGCCTTTGTATCAAACAATAGTAGTGATTGGCATGAAAATTTAAATAAAAAAGCATTATTTCACTCTTTATTGGAAGAGGGGTACACAATCGGTTATTCCAATGCTCATGGGGCGAATTTTGGAAATGATAAAGCCCTACAAGACATCAAAAATTTACATGAGTATATGGTGAAAGAAACAGGAATTAATTATTCTGTTCATTTGTTTCCGATTAGCATGGGAGGTCTGCTCGCTTTAAGATTAATGAGAAACGTTGATTTTGTTCGATCAGTTGCATTTTCACAGCCACTTTTAAACGTAAAAGAACAGAGAAAATACGAAAATGATTATATTAAGAAGAATAATTTAGACATGGACGACCCAATGGGACATGCAATTGCTTTATCGCATGAAATTGATTATAGTACCGTAGATGCATATATTGATAAATCGTTTGATCTTGAAAAACTTGCATTAGCTCCTATTCCGTGTAAAATTTGGCACGGCACGGGAGATACAAATGTTCCTGTTGAAATCAATGCATTCAGGTGAAAAAAATGGCTATTTTAAATGACTTATTTGTGATACCAGAAGCAAGAGAGCAAAAACTAGGTGAGAAACTGTTTCAAACATGCTTGTCTTATATAAGAGAGAATGATTTTGCCTACATGACATGGGAAACTGCAAAGGATAATTTAGTTGCTCAATCTCTTTACAACAAAATGGGTGGTCAATTGTCTGAATGGTTAGTTTATGAAATCAGTTAGTGTATCGAAAATTTGCCACTTACACAATCTGTTGGATCACTTCATTCGGAGCAGGTGCCGTGTCGGCAACCTGATTGACATATTTCAAAATTGCCTTCATCTCTTTTCTTTAACATAAGGAGAATTCGGATTGATCATTACTACTCCCAACCCTTTTGACCAGATATCTGTTTTATAAGATCCCGGTTCAATCAAAACTACATGAACGCCATACGGTAGTATCTCTAAACGCAAAGACTCGCTGAATCCTTCCACCGCAAACTTGGATGCCACATAAGGTCCCATAGAGGGAATCCGATTCATCCACTGATACTGCTTATATTCACAATCTTGCCGCTTCTGCGCTCCCTCATCGATGGCAAAACCGCTTTCGTTACTGCCACCAAGCCGAAAAAATTGGTTTCAAATTGCCGGCGCCATTCTTCAACAGCAAGTTCCTCCGTGAAGCCGCCCGCTGCATAACCCGCATTGTTCACTAACAGATTAATTCGTCCGTAACGGTGAATCACATCCTAGATCACCGTTTCCACGGCGGAAAAATCGGTCACATCCAATTGGACAATTTCAATCCGATCTGTTACACCCGCTTCTTTCGCCGCCGCTTCCAGCCGTCCTCTGTTATCCAAATCTCTCATTGAAGCCAGAACGCGATAACCTTCGCCGGCAAGTGCCACACTTATCAGCAAACCAAAGCCGCTTGAAGCTCCTGTAACAAACGCAACAGGTTGTTTGTCAAAAGTCTGATTCACAAGATTCCCTCCATCTATTAATTATTTTTAACACTGCCTTTTTCGAAATATATAGAGAGATAATCATAACTGACTTTTCTGCACCGGCAATATCCTCCCAAAATTTTTTAAAGAAATCTGCCCCATCAACAAGTTTTGACAATTCCTGTTCCCCCCTAATGAATACTTTTTATTGGAATGTATCATGAAAATAATGGAACAGATTTCGTAAAATAAATTTTGCTTCTTTTGTGGATGTATGTAGCATTTATTTTATTAATTGTCTTTTTGGAATATGTCCAATCGCTTTTGTTTGTAGGTTGTTTTAATTTTTAAAAAGTATTAATTTTCTTAAGTTTTTTTAAACAAAAAAATCATTTTCGAAATATGCTAAAATTAATCTGAAAATATATTTGGGTCTTCACCATTTTCTGTGATTTCCACTCAACCCCAGAAATATGTTAGCTGGATGAAATCGGTTCATCAGTCAGGATCCTTCTTCCGCATACAGACCACGAAGTTGGTAGAATGGAAACAGTCAAGTGCTTTCCTTGACGGGTTNGGGTCTTCACCATTTTCTGTGATTTCCACTCAACCCCAGAAATATGTTAGCTGGATGAAATCGGTTCATCAGTCAGGATCCTTCTTCCGCATACAGACCACGAAGTTGGTAGAATGGAAACAGTCAAGTGCTTTCCTTGACGGGTTCCATTCTACCAACTATCATACCGATAGCGGAAGAAGAGAGCGCTTAAGCAGCCTGACTACCTGTAGTGTTCCCTGTACACTCCAGAAATACACGCAAACGAAACCGTTCTCGATTTCGATAGCCATATGCCCGGCGTTTGATGTTTTTGATCTTGTGATTCGTCCCCTCGATTCGGGCATTGGTATATGGGCACAAAAAGTAGGAAAGAATCGGCTCCTTCCACCTTTCAAGCGTGTTGGCTGCTTCCTGAAAAGAAGCAAAAGGGCTCTGTTTAGCTAACTGAATCCATTCTTCCAAGCGTTCCTTTGCTTCGTTATATCCATCGGTTCGGTAAAAATCCCGAAACAACTCTTTCAGATAATAAGCAATGGAGAGTACCGGATACTCCTCCAAGATATCGTCTAATCGACGCCGTTGGTCCTTACGAAGCTTTTCACAGCCTTTTAAGAGAAGATATCGAGCCTTTTTCAATGGAGAAAATTCCTTTCTTGCTTGATCCAAGGCTTGGGTCACTTTTTGAACCACATGGTACTTATCGATGACAATCGAAGCAGATGGAAACAGGGCGCGAACCGCCTTATGATAAGGTTCCCACATGTCAAGAATCACCGTTTGGACCATTTCTTTCGACAGGATATTTTGGCTCAACAAGTTGATGGCGGAGTCACATTGGCGATCGGCATGCATTCCCATGACCGATCCGGCTTTGGCATCCATCAATACGGTTTCATACTGATGTCCCTTTTTTACCGCGATTTCATCTAAGCTAAGCACCATCTCTTCTTGAGAAGATGCTTCTATCGCTGTTTGACGCTCTTTTGCTTTTTTCGATGCAATGAAGTAATAGATGCGCTCCAATGTCGTATATGGGATGCGGTGCTTTCGGCTAACCTCTTGAATGGTGGAGCCTTCACAAAGTTCATACAAGTACTCACAAAATCGATTGGTGTAGTGTTGATTGGGTTGAATCGATTCCAAAGAGGCGGAAAACACTTGGGAACAATTCCAGCACCGATAGCGCTTTACCTTTACGAACAAGTACACCGGTTGATGGAAAATCGCCAAATCCCGTACTTTTCTTGTCCGTCTGTCGTGGACAGAGGAAGTGGCAAACCCACAATGAGGGCAGCGTTCCTGTGTCTCTGTTTTCTCTACATGAATCGCATAACCATAGGAAAGAAGTTCTTGTTTAATCACTTTAAATTCTGGCAATCCTAGTGGTATCGAAAGCACTTACGAGACCTCCTTAATGTTGATTTCACCGCTAACATTATTGCCAGGATCTCGTCAGTGCTTTCTCTTTTTTGTCACTAAATCACAAAATTTGGTGATGAACC